>JBOFSX010000193.1:0-9655 GCA_051651765.1 Anaeroplasmataceae bacterium
TGTATTGTTCCTTATACTAGAGGTAAAGAACGTTCAAGAGATAAAGATGATATCATTAACGAAGTAAAAGAACTTGTAAAGAATGGATATAAAGAAGTTACTTTATTAGGACAAAATGTTAACGCTTATGGTAAAGATAAATCGGATAACTATACTTTTAGTAATTTATTAAAAGATTTAGATCAAACTGGTATTGAAAGAATTAGATATACTACATCTCATCCGCGTGATTTAGATGATGCTACAATAGACTGTATGGCTAATTTAAAATCAGTAATGCCACATATTCATCTTCCTGTACAATCAGGAGATAATGAAGTTTTAAAAAAAATGAATAGAAAATACACATATGAAGATTATATGGTTTTAATTAATAAACTTAAAACTAAAATTCCAGGTATAGCTATCACAACTGATATCATTGTTGGATTTCCTAATGAAAGTAAAGAACAATTTTTAAATACTATTAAACTGGTAAAAGAAGTAGAATACGATGGAGCGTTCACCTTTATATATTCTCCTAGAGAAGGTACACCAGCTGCAAAATTTGACGATAATGTTTCAACTTTAGAAAAAGAGGAGAGACTTCAAGAATTAAATGCTGTAGTTAATAGTTATTATTTATCAAATAACGAAAAATTTATTGGTCAAATAGTGGATGTACTTGTAGATGGTGAAAGTAAAAGTGGTGAGGATATGCTATGCGGATACTCTTCACATTTAAAATTAACTCACTTCAAATCTAAAGACAAATCTATAATCGGTAAAATTGTAAAGGTTAAAATCACAGAAGTTAAAACTTGGTTTATTATAGGAGAATTAATTTGTTAAGCAAATTAGATGTATTAAATAATAAAATAAGTAAAATAGATACTGTAGCACAATTAAAGAAATTAGAACAAATAGTTGATTCTAATTCTAATATTGAAGTTGAATTTAATAAATTAAAAGATATTCAAAAAAGACTAGTTAATGCTAAACACTATAAAAATAATAATGTGAACTTAACTGAAAAAGAGTATAATGCTCAAAAACAATATATTAATGACATTCCTTTTGTAGAAGAGTATTTAGAATTACTTGAAGAAGCTGATAATTTAATAAATTGTATTGCTAAGTATATAGATTCAAATATTAATGATTTATAGGGAGGATATTAATATGAAAGAATTAACTTTTAATGAATATGAATACAAGAGAATTGATTTGAAAGAAACAGAAGACTTTTATAAAAAAGAATTAAATGTTTTGAAAAGTTTAACTAATAAAGATGATATAAAAAAACAAATAAATTTAATTAATGAAAAAAGAGACTATATTAACACAATGCTTACTCTTTCATCAATAAGAAATACTATTAATACTAATGATAAATTTTATAGTGATGAAAAAGATTTTTATGATGAAAATGGTCCATTACTAATGGAATTAGATAATCTTTATTTTCAAGCATTATTAGATCATAATCAAATTGAATATATTAAAGAATATTTAGGACAACATTACTTAAATATACTTCAAATTCAAATAGATTCATTTAATCCATCTATAATGCAAGATTTAACAACTGAAAATAAATTAGTTACTAAGTATAAAAATCTAATTGCCAGTGCTAAGATAGAATATAATAATGAGATTTACAACCTATCAATGATGGGAGTATTTTCTTCTAGTCCTGATAGAAATGTTAGAAAAGAATCAAGTTTAAAAGTAGTAGAATTTATGGAATCTATATCTAATGAATTAGATAATATATTTGATGAATTAGTTAAGGTAAGAACAAAAATAGCTAAACAATTAGGGTTTAATTCATTTACTGAACTTGGATACAAAAGATTATATAGAACAGACTACACACCTAAAGAAGTTGCTTTATATAGAAAACAAGTTTTAGAAGAGTTAGTTCCTTTATGTAATAGAATAATTGAAAAACAAAAACAAGAAATAGGAATTAATGATTTAAAATATTATGATTTGAATTTTAAATTTAAATCAGGTAATCCAAAACCGATAGGTACTAAAGATGAATTAGTACAAAAAGCAGTAAAAATGTATGATGCTATTAGTCCTGAAACAAAAGAATTCTTTAGATTTATGGCTGATAAACAATTATTAGACCTAGATACTAAACCAGGTAAAGCATCAGGAGGATATTGTACATATATTCCTAACTATAAATCACCATTTATCTTTGCGAATTTCAATGGTACTAGTGGTGATGTTGATGTATTAACTCATGAAGCAGGACATGCGTTTAATGTGTATTCAGCAAGTAAAGAGTTTAAAAACTCTGATGTATACTTTCCAACAATGGATGCTGCAGAGATTCACTCTATGAGTATGGAATTTTTTGCATATCCTTATCTAGATTCTTTTTTTGAAGAAGAAACTGATAAATACAAACAAATGCATTTAACTTCATCAATATTATTTATTCCATATGGTGTATGTGTTGATGAATTTCAACATTATGTATATGATAATCCAAACATTACTCCACAACAAAGAAAAGATAAATGGAGAGAGTTAGAAAAAAAATATACTCCGTATAAAGATTTCGATGGAGTAGATTATTATGAAAGAGGCTCATTATGGTTTAGACAAGCTCATATATTTTCTTCACCATTCTACTATATAGATTATACTTTAGCTCAAGTATGTGCAATGAAATTCTATTCTTTAGATTTACAAGATCATAACAAAGCTTGGGATAAATATTATCAGCTATGTAAACTTGGTGGTACTAAATCATTTTTAAATTTACTTAAAACGGTAGATTTAATTAACCCTTTTGAATCTAATAGTATTAAAAAAATTATTGATGATCTTAAACCAGTCTTAGACAAGTACTTATAACAAGTCATATTAAACCTTTATTTATTGACTAATTTATTTATAATGTGTATAATAAAATAGTAAAAAAAAATTAAAAATAAATGGAGAAAATTATGACATTCGATAAAGTAAAAGAAATTATTTGTAAAGAACTTAAAATTGAAGAAAGCAAAGTAACTTTAGAAGCTTCTTTATCAGAAGACTTAGGTGCTGATAGCTTAGATGCAGTTGAAGTAATTATGGCTTTAGAAGATGAATTTGGAGTTAGTATTCCAGACGAAGAAGCTAAAGAAATTAAAATTGTTGCAGATATCGTTAATTTCATCGATAGTAACAAATAATTTTTAATTAGCTATAGCTTTCGCTATAGCTAATTTTCATTTTAAGGGAGTTATTTATGGTAAAGAAAAATATATGGAATCAAAAAAAAATTTTTAGAACTGAAGTTTCTAATAATAAATCAAATTGTTTTTTTACAAATAATTTTGTTAAAACTAATATAAATGGTTTTACTAATAAGACTATTTATCCATATTTTGTGAATGATATTTTTAATAAATACAATAGATACATAAATAATGGAACTAATTTTACTATAGGTTATAATGATATCGAATACGAAGTTTATAACTTTTCATATAAACATACAACTAGATATAACGAATTATGGACTTTTTTTTCAAATGATCTTAACAATATTGGAATTTGTTTTGATGAAAGAAAAGAGGTTAAAGTTACAGATAACGAATATATTAATTTTGTTCAAAATGTATTTATTAATCTTTATAAAAAGAATATTATTACTTATAAAAAAGATAAAATTTTAACTGACTTTGATAGTAATGTTTTTTATAATGAATTTGATACATATAAAGAAAATTCATCATTTTATTCAAAAGAAAACAATGATATTCTATCGTATAAAAATGAATCCTTTTGTAGTCTTAATCTTTCAGGATTTGAAGATAGTTTGTATAAAAATATTTTGAATATCACAATGGATGAGAAAATTAAAAAAGATACATTAGATTTTTTTGGATTTTATGAAACTTTATCTATAAACATCTTTGATAATTTAAATCAAAAAGAATTGGTTTTAAATTTAGAATTTCCCGAATTAATTTGTGGGATTAATTTTATATTTATGAATCCTGATTTTATTGATATATATGAATATACTGCTTTAGAAGAATTAGATTCAATTAAAAAAGACTATGAATCTAAATTTAGTGGTATTATTTTTAAAAATCCTTTTAACAATGAAGATATATATTTGTTTTTCTCTAAAAAATATAATCAAGCTATTCATATAGGTATACCGTCAATATCTGATGAAGATTTTCTATTTGCTAAAAATAACGGAATTAATGTTAGTGATTGTCTTGAAGAAGATATTATTATTAATAGTGACTATTTGAGTGGTTTAACTAGAGAAGAAGCGAGACTCAAAATAATAGAAGACTTCACATTAGAAGATGTTGGACAAGTTAGAATGATGACGAAACTAAAAAATATAGTCATAACTTCTAATGAACCTTTTGGACTTCTAGCTCCAATCGGAAAAGATCTTGAACATAATATCTGCGTATATGATTTTAATAATACTCCTATACGTTTTATAAATGCGACCAAAATTCATATTAACAATGATAATGATCTTGATATTAAAATGCTTAACAAAGTTATGCTACCTCTTTTTTATAACGGACTGAATTTCATATATAATTATACATACGATAAACTTCAATCAAATTTAGATGTTTTAAACAAAAAAAATACTATATCAAAATTAAATATTAATTCAACATTTATAAACACTACCAGTCTTTCAAATATTTGTTTAACTATTTTTTTAACAACAATATTATGTGATATTTCTAATAGTAGTTTTTGTATAGATAATATAATAAATTATGACAATTTAAATATAGAGCAATCATTTATTGAAGAATATCAAAGATTAAATTTATCATTTTCTAAACAAGTTATATTAAATTCTAATCCAGATTTATATCGTATATATCTACTACTTAATTCGACTAAATTACTTGATGATTTAAAACAAACAATAGTAGAGGTTAATAAGTATGAAAATGTACTTACTAATATAAAAAAAATATATAATAAAAATTTAGATAATGATTCAAAATTTAGTTTAAAAATAGACTGCATTTGTTTAAATAAATTCTTAGATTCGTTTGATGTGAATAATTATGCAATAAAATTAATGGAACTTATTGATAGATTAACAAATATTAAATTAACAAAAAAAGAAGCATTTAAGCTTCTTAAGTATATATCAATAATTTGTCCTTTTATATCTGAAGAAATTAATAACACAGTATTTAATAATAAGGAAAGTATTTTTAATTACGATTTATTGTAAATCTCCTTGATATAGTTTTAAACTTCTTAGTCTTTTATCTATTTCATTTACAACCACAAGTTTTTTTAAAGACCATGTTGGGCTTATTAAATCTTCTTTTTTAGCATCACATGTTAGTCTATGAATAATTATATTTTTATTTAGTAGTCCAATTTGATCGCATACAATATCAACATATTCTTCAAGTGACAACATCTTGAATGGTTTATTGATAAAATCATTTCCCATTTTAGTATTTGAAATAATAGCAAGGTTATGTATTTTTATTCCTTGTATATCTTTTTTGTTCAAGTATTTAATTGTATCTAACATCATAGATTTTGTTTCATTTTCTAGTCCATTAATGATATGCACTACAACCTCTATATTGTTTTTTCTTAGCAAAGTTACTGTCGCATCAAATTCTTCTAGAAGGTAACCTCTATTAAAAGAAGAAGCTGTACTATCATGCATTGTCTGAAGTCCTAGTTCGATTTGAACTGGGATTTTTTTATTTAATATACTTAAATAATTGATTTTTTCTTTATCTAAACAATCAGGTCTTGTCGCAATTGAAAGCATAACTATATTTTCATCTAATTCTAAAATTTCATTATAAATCTCTTTTAGTTTATCTAGACTTGCGTAAGTATTTGAATTAGCTTGCAAAAATGGAATATATAAAGTATCACTCCATTTTTTATTCATTATTAATTTAACTTGTTCAAACTGCTCTTTAAAAGATAAGTTAACATCACCAGCAAAGTCACCACTTCCTAGTCTAGAACAAAAACTACATCCACCATAACCTTTTACTCCATCTTTGTTAGGGCAAGTGAAGTTAGCATTTAATGAAATTTTAGCTACCTTTTTATTAAATATTTTTCTGTAATAATTATTAAGTGTATTATAATGTTTTTCATCATTAATTAAATTCATTTTATCACCTAAATTATTTTATCATAATTAGTATTTAAATATATATATTATAAAAAAATATGATATAATATTAAAACATTACAAGAAAGGAATTGTATTATGTTATCAAGAATAAGCACTAGCCTTTTTAGACCCAAACAAATTGGAAAATATATAATTGATAAACCCCTATTAGTAACATTATATTTCCTTTTAATTTCCCTAATAGCATTTGTACCTTCAATAATTACATTATCTACAGTTGATAATGTTACATATACTGATCAAGTTGAATTAGTTAACAATATTAGATATTCTAATAAAGATTTAACTGGTATATCAATTAAAGGTAATAAATTAATTAACGAAGATTCTAGAAAACATGTATTTGAGGGTAATGGTATTTATTTAACTTTTAATACGGTAGAATTCGAACAATTTAAATACACGGTATCATTTGTTTTAGAAGAAGATAAAATTTCAGTTTACTCAGCAGGTAAAAAAATAAAATCTACTGGCTATGATGAAATTAAATTCAATGATTTTAATTTTGCAGATGTACAAGAAGTTAAGTATAATTCGATAGATTCACTAATTACCATCATAGATGCAAGTTACGTTAATGCGTTTTACTCTTTGTTGGGAATGAACATTTTAGATCAATTTTTTAAAACTGTTGTGTTAAATCTATTAATTGTTTTATTGTTATTTTTATTTACATCGTCGGCTAATCCGGCAGTACCATCTGTATATAGATTTAAAGTATGTATTTATGGAATTACTATAGCTTTATTATTCCAGTTATTAGCAACCGTTTCTGGAGTTTCACTATTTCAATTCTTTGGATTTATAATGGCATTTTTCTATGTTAGAAAATCCCTTAAATCAATAGTTAAAATAAATATTAATAAATAATAGAAAGGAAATTTAATGCTTCCTTTAATTAAAGTAGTTACTTATGTGACTACTTTAATTGTCTAAGAAGAATATTAAATCTTAAGATTATGAACAATTACTTAAAACTATTAAAAGACAATAATGTTTTTGATTTTAATAATAATTCAATTCAAAACGTTAAAATAGAATTTAATAAAATTACTAATGATCTTATATTAATTGTAGATATTAATAAGTATTTATTCTCTAAAGATTTGTTTAATTTTATTAATTACAATGAGTTATATTTTAAATCACTAGGTGTTAAAAATTTTAACTTAGAAATAAACTATATAAAAAAAGAAGTTCTTCCTGAAATTATTGATGATTATTTAAAAATAATATTAGATAGACTTAAAAAAACTGATAGATCAATAACTATGATAGAAGCATTTGAATATAAAATAATTGATAACAATATTTGTTATTTAATAGATGGAAAAGATGAATCTTTTTCTGAAGTTTCTAAATCTATACATGAAGAATTTAAAAACTACTTTATAGATATTAAGGTGATTTTTCAAGAGTCAAAAGAAGTTATATCTATTAATAAAATTAAGGAAAACAATTTAACTAATGAAACTATAACTACTAAGGTTGTATATAATGAACCTGAAGAAAAAAAAACATATGTTTATAAAAAGAAAGTAGAAGTTTCTGATTTTACAAATATTTCTCAAATACCTAATACCCAAGAAGATTTATCTAATATGTCTATTACAACAGTTAAAATTAGAGCTAAAATTTATGATATTCAATTAAATAAAACATCAACTTTATACACATTGAAAGTAACTGACAATTTTGATAGTATAGTTATTAAAAAATGGGTTAATAATAAAGGTACTAATACAACTTATAGCTTTAAACTAGGTGATACAATTGAAGTTGTTGGAGAAGTTAAATACGATCTTTATTCTAATGATATTATTTTATTTGCTGAAACAATGACTTTGTCTAAAGAACCTATTTCATTTGATGATGATTCAATTGATACTGCACAGATAAAAAGAGTAGAACTTCATGTTCATACTAAGATGTCAGCAGCTGATGGATTAGTAGAACCTAATGAAATTATAAAAAAGGCTATAAAGTTTGGCCATAAAGCAATAGCATTTACTGATCACAATGCATGTTTTGCAGTTCCAGAAATAGATCATTCCATTCCAAGAGATTCTAATTTTAAACCTATATATGGAGTAGAATTAAATTATATTAATGAATCTAAGTTTGAAATAGTTACAAACTCAAAGGATTTAAATTTAAGAGAAGCAACTTATGTAGTATTCGATATAGAAACAACTGGATTTTCTCAAAACTATGACACTATTATAGAAATAGCTGCAGTTAAAATTAAAGATGGAGATAATATCGATAAATATAGTTCTTTTGTAAATCCTCAAAGGCAAGTATCTAATAAGATTAAAAATCTTACTAATATTTCAAGCGATGACTTAAAAGATGCACCTTTATTGAAAGATGTATTATTAGAATTTAATGATTTTATCAAAGATTCAATTTTAGTTGCTCATAATGCTCAATTTGATGTTGGATTTATTAGAAGATACTTTGACCTTCATGGGATTTTAAATAAAGATGATTTTAATATTCCTTATATTGATACGTTGAATTTAATTAGAGTGATGTATTCTGATAGATTATTTAGTTTTAACTTAAAAGCTATGAGTTCATTGTTTGCTATTAAACAAGAATCTCATCATAGAGCAATTGATGATGCTAGAGTAACTGGTTTAGCATTCTTAAATATATTAAAAGATTTATATTCAAAAGATATTGTTAATCTTAATGATTTAAATTTGAAACTAGATTCATCTAATATATGGAGAAGTTCACATTCAAAACATTTAAATGTTCTAGCTAAAAATCAAACCGGTCTTAAAAACATGTATAAGATATTATCTGACTCATTAACTAATCACTTATCTTACATGGGAAAAGCAAAAAACCCATCTTCAAAAACTCTAACTTCTGTTATAGAAAAACATAAAGATGGATTAATCATACTAAGCGGATGTTATCAAGGTGAAGTTTTTGATAATGCCTTAAATAACTCAATAGATGATTTAATTAAATCAATGTCTTTTTATGATGTTATAGAAGTTCAACCATTATCAGCGTATGCTCATCTATTTGATGAGTTTATAAATGGTGAAGAAGTAATTAAAGATGTAATTAGAAAAATAATAGAACAAGCTAAGAAACTTAATAAATTAGTAGTTGCTACTGGTGATGTACATTACTTGAATAAAACTGATAAATTTTATAGAGATATATTAATTAAAACAAAAGGATTAAAAGGATCTACTCATGAATTAAGTAATTATAATAGATTTCAAGAGGTTCATTTTAGAACTACAGATGAAATGTTAGAAGAATTTTCTTTTCTAGATTATGATGTTGCATATGAGATAGTGGTTACTAACACTAATGTAGTTAATGACATGATAGATCATATTAAACCTTTTCCTAAAGAAATGTTTGTACCAAGAGATGATGAGTTTAAAGATAGTACAGTATACAAGGTTGATTCAATGATTGATGAAACTAAAAAGATTGTTAATCAATCTTTATTAGAGATGT
>JBOFSX010000194.1:0-8876 GCA_051651765.1 Anaeroplasmataceae bacterium
TAAGTTACTTCATTTAATAATCCAGCATCAATCATATTATCTACTCTTTTATTAATTCTAGTATATAACTCATCTCTATTATCTAGGTTCAGATAAATTATAAAGTGTTCATACATTGATTTAGCTTTATTATTTGAACTTAACTTATTTTCTAATGTCATTTGAATTAATCTTAAAACTCTTTTTCTATTATTCATGTGTAGTTTATCTTTATCAAAATCATTATTAATTGATAATAAATAATCATACAATTCTTGATTTGATAGATTGTTAAATTGTTCAAGAAGTGCATCATCTCTTTTTGAAGCTTTAAAATCATAATCAAATAATACACTTTGGATGTATAATCCTGTACCGCCACAAATAATTATAGCATCATTACTATTATGATCAATAATATCTCTGGCACTTTTTTGAAAGTTAGCTACAGAGTAATCCGCGTTTAATTCTAAAAAATCTAACAAGTGATGTTTAACGTTTTGTTGTTCGTCTATTGTCGGTTTAGCACTTCCAATATTTAAATCTTTATAAACAGAAACACTATCAGCATTAATAATATCAATGTTTAACTTCTTTGCAATTTCTACAGAAAGTTTTGTTTTACCTATACCTGTTGGCCCTACGACTACTATTATCTTTTTATTCATAATTATATCCTTTTAAACAGTTTATGAATATCATTTGTAGATATTTTAACTACCACTGGTCTTCCATGCGGACAAGTAAAAGAATTTTTACATTTATTTAAATCTTGGATTAATTTTTCTACTTCTTCAAAACTGTAATTATGATTAGCTTTTATTGATTTTTTACAAGCTAGCATTTGAGCTAGTTCATCTTTAATTAAAGCTAAATCAACTGAATTTGAACTTCTAAAAGAATCTATAATTTTTTTCAAAAAGAATTCTGTGTCATTATGATCGTTCCACATAGGTACTTGTCTAATGAAAAATGAATTAGGTCCTGACTCTTCAAGTAAATAACCAATTTTCAATAATTCATCAATTATTGATTTTACATATAAATATTCATTTTTGGAAAATTCCATATTTAAAGCAATTAATAAAGGTTGTGTAGAATTATTGATATCAGAAATCATTTTTATGTACTTTTCGTAATTTATTCTTTCGTGAGCAGCATGTTGATCAACCAGAAACAAACCTTCTTCATTTTGAAAAAGAAGATAAGTGCCATGAAATTGACCGATATATGTAAATGATGGTAAATTATTATCTAATACCTTCTCTTCTTCATTATAGGTATAAATAGGTTCATTTATCGATACATTCTTTTCTTCAAATATATTAAACTCATTTAAATTATTTTCTAATTTATTTTCATATTCAGTAAAATCAAATTTTGGTTTAACATAACCTCTATTAGAACTATCATTAGTAAATGTGTAGTTGTTAGTACTCAACTTGTTAATAAAACTTTCATCTGTTTCAATAATATGATTAGTAGAATTTAGTGCTTTACTAACTAGTTCAATAACCATTTCAATCAATTTGTTTTCATTTGAAATTTTAACTGTAGTTTTTGATGGATGCACATTAACATCAATTAATAATGGATCTATATCAATCTTTATAATTGCGATAGGATAACGTTCATTAAATAAATAATTTCCATATCCACTAATCACCGCTTGTGTTAAATTATAGTTTTTTATATATCTATTATTACAAATAATTGTGATATCGTTCTTGTTTGATTTAGTAACTGATGGTTTAACAATATGCATTTGAATTTTAACTAAAGAATCATCATTGTTTATTTCAATTAGGTTTTTTGCAGCCTCTAAACCATATATATTTCCTATTATTCTATTCATATCCTGAATATTAGATGTATTAAGTAATTCTTTTTTATTATTAGTTAATATGAATCCTATATCAGGTCTAGATATTGCAAATTTTGTTAATAAGTAAACTATACTGCTTAATTCAGAGTTTAAACTTTTTAAATGCTTAAGTCTTGCAGGAGTATTATAAAATAAGTCTTCAACTAAAATGTTTGTTCCTTTATTAAGTTTAATATCCACAACTGAAATTTTTTTTCCCGCTTTATATTCTATTTTAGTTCCTTCTATTCCATTAGAAGTTTGAAGTGTAAATTTTGAAACAGCAGCAATCGAAGGAATAGCTTCTCCTCTAAATCCTAATGATGATATACGAAACAAATCATATTCATTAGATATTTTGGATGTAGCGTGTCTATAAAATGATAATTCTGCATCATTTTTAGACATTCCACCTCCATCATCAATAACATTAATTGATTTAGTTCCACTATCAATAAGGTTAATGATTATTTTTGTTGAGTTAGCATCAATAGAGTTTTCTACTAATTCTTTTACAACGCTGCTAGGTCTTTCTACTACTTCACCAGCTGCTATTAAGTTAGATAAATGTTCAGATAGTAATTTAACTCTATTCATACTTACCTCCTTATAAAATTTTATTTTTTAAATTATTTAATATTGATAATGCTTCAATTGGTGTGATCGAATTAACATCTAAATGGTCAAGATCAGATTTTATAGCTTCAAATATCGGATCTACTTTTACTTTGATAACTTCATCTTCAAAAGTGTTATCAAATAAATTAGGAACAGTGTTTTTATGATTAGTATGTTCTAAACTTTTTAATACTTCTTTACTACGTTTGATAATAGTTTGTGGAATACCCGCTAATGCAGCTGCGTTTATACCATAGCTTTTGCTAGCACCACCATCTAAGACTTTATGAGAAAATATAATGCTATCATTATGTTCGGAAACATCAACGTGTATATTTTTTAATTTATTTAATGTTTTTTCCAATTCTATTAATTCATGATAGTGTGTACTAAACAAAGTGATGCAATTAATCTTTTGATGAATGTATTCTATTATACTCCACGCTAATGCTAATCCATCATATGTTGATGTACCTCTACCAAGTTCATCGAATAAGATCAAACTATTTTTTGTTGCATATTTAATAGCGTAATTGGCTTCCATCATCTCAACCATAAATGTAGACTGTCCATTTAACAAATCATCACTAGAACCAATTCTTGTGAATATATGATCAAAGATAAAAAGATTAGCTTTTTTTGCTGGAACGAAACATCCTATTTGAGCCATTATAGTTATAACAGCTAATTCTCTCATATAAGTAGATTTACCACTCATATTAGGTCCAGTAATTAGTAAAATATTTTTCTCACTTATCTTAATATCATTATGTACAAAATCAGTTTCAATTATCTTTTCTATTACTGGATGTCTTGCTTCTTCAATATCAATAATATATTCATTATTAAAAGAAGGTTTAGTATAATTGTTTTTTAACGAAACTTCTGCTAAATTTATCAAACAATCTAAATTAGATAATTGGTCTGCAAGTTCTTGCAGTGAAGATAAATACATTAAAGATTGCTCTTTAATTTTTAAAAACAAATTATACTCAAGTCGAACTATTTTATCTGAACTACCTAGGGCTTTTTCTTCAAATACTTTTAATTCATCAGTAACATATCTTTCAGCGTTAGATAATGTTTGTTTTCTTACAAACCCAAAACTATCATTAACTAAGTTTTGACTACTTTTTGGAATTTCTATAAAATATCCAAAAACTCTATTATAGCCAATTTTTATATTTTTTATTCCTGTGTTGTTTTTTAAATTCTCTTCGTAATCTATTAACCAATTAGATGAATTATTAGCAACTTTTCTAAGCTCATCAAGTTCAAATGAATATCCACATTTAATAATACCACCATCTTTAATTGTCATAGGTGGATTATCGATTAATGCTGTTGATAACAAATTATAAAATTCATTATGAGAATTCAGCGTACTTAATATATTAGTCTTAACTGACAAACTATGGATAACACTATTAATAGTAGGAATAACTTTTAAGCTATTTTTAAGATTTACATAATCTTTAGCATTAACAGAATTATGCGATATTTTTCCAATTATTCTTTCAAGATCATATACTGAATTTAAACAATCTTTAATAGTTTCTTGTTCAATATAATTATTTATAAATAAATCAATCATATTTTGTCTTTTCATAATTGATTCTAAGTTAACTAGAGGTTTATCAATCCATCTATTAAGAAGCCTAGACCCCATTGCTGTTTTACAATTATCTAACAACCATAATAAAGAACCTTGTTTTTGATTTGTTCTAGCAGTTTCAATTAATTCAAGATTTTTCTTAGTAAATGAATCTATTTTTAAATAATCATCATTATTAAAAAGAACAATTTTTTTAAAATGATTCAGTACTATCTTTTGTGTATGTGTTAAATAATTTAAAATCAAATATAAGGATTTATGATATTTAGGTTGTACTTGTTTTACAAGGTTCGAATAGTCAGAATTAATACTCATATTATCGAATCTAGAAACAATAACTTTTTGAATTTTAATCAGTTCATTAATATATGATGGGGTATAGTGATTACCTAATACAATCTCTTTAGTTTTTAAAGAAATCAATTCTGATGGAATAAGAGATTCTTCAATATAGATATTGATATATATTTCTCCTGTAGATGAATCTAATTTAATAAGAAGAAATTCATCAAAGACTTTATCTAAAAGAATGATGAAGTTGTTACTGTACTCATTAGAATCTATATCTATATATGTGCCAGGTGTTAAAATTTTTACAACTTCCCTTTTAACAATTCCTTTTTGTTCTCCAGGAAGAGATACTTGTTCAACAATGGCAATTTTATATCCATTATTTAATAGTTTTGATGCATATTGTTGACTTGCATGAAAAGGTATACCACACATAGGAATTCTATCTTCTAACCCAGCATCTCTAGCTGTTAAAGCAATTTCTAGTACTTTTGAAGCAGTTAAAGCATCTTCAAAAAACATTTCGTAAAAATCTCCTAATCTAAAGAAAACAATAGAATCCAGACAAGTTTTTTTTATTTCAATATATTGTTTCATCATTGGTGAAACTTTATCTAAATTAACATCTGAAATCTTCATCAATATTTCTCCTTTAAATTAATTTATTCTATTTAATAATACCTTATTTTAAGTCAAAAAACAAGAAATCAAGAGCATACAAAAAAATAAAAATCAAGAATATGAATTCTTGATTTTTATCTTTTTATTCAATTATTGATTCTTTAATTTGTTTTTTAAAAGTTTGCCTTTGAATTAAGAAAGCAACTACGAAATTAACTGCTATGACCAACATAAATGAAGAAAAATTCTTCAACGTATCAAACTTATTTTCTTTGAAAATAAACAGATTTATTATTCCAGATGCAAACAAAACCAATACAACAGAACTTATAATTGCCAAAGAACCAGATATTATTCTTTTAGTTTTACTAATATGTTTAAAATTTTTAATTAAATCAATGTAGACAAATATATAAGCTATATATACAACAACAATACATAATTCATCCATTGTAGCAAAAGGTAGATAACCACTTAATGATAAATACCATATTATTACGAAAAATAAAGCAATAATTAAAGCAATTGCAGATGATAATACTGACATATTGAATTTAGGATGGATTTTTTTCATTCTTTTTGGTGCAATTCCCATATCATTTTCAGCAATAGAACTCATAGCTCTACTACCACCGATAGTTACACCGTTTAATGTACCTAAACAAGATATAATTAAGAATATATTAAATAAAACACCACCAAAATTACCTAAAAGTTTTTGCATAGCTATAATTGGAGCGTTATTTCCTGCATTTATAATATCAGAAGTATTAGGAATTATCATTGATAATCCAAAATAATAAATTAAGTAACATAATAAAACTATAGAAGTTCCTATCATTAAAGATTTAGCAAGATTTTTTTGCGGATTTTTTATTTCTTTAGAAATACTTAATGCACAAATCCATCCTTCAAATGCGAATATTGTAGCTGTTAAGGCTTTACCAAAATTATTAGTCGCAACTTCAGTATTAGTAATAAAAATCTCTCCAAAATTACCTTGAAATAATCCATAAAAACTACCAACTACTGCTATTACGAATATAGGTATTAATTTAACAATAGTTGTTGATACTTGAAAATAACCTGCTATTTTTGGCGCAAAGAAATTAAGAGCAGCTGAAAATAAAATTAAAATTACTGTTAAAATCCATCTAAATATATCACTATCAACACCAAATAAATTTAAAATATATCCTGCTGACACAAACGATAATATTGAAGTTAATATTGGATAGTAAATTGTTGCAAAATACCATCCTATATAATATGAGAATTTTTTGTTAGTAGAGTCTTCAATGATTTGTAATAAGCCATTTCTTTCAGTTGATCTAGTCAATACTAAAGAAAAAGCATAAGCACTTGAAATCATAATTAGTCCCCCAACTAACCATGCTACTAAACTTAAAGCTAAACTACCGTTTGTATTTTGTAATACTGCTCCTGCTTTTATAAATACTCCAGAACCAATAATGATACCTATAACTAATGAAATACCGGTAAATATTCCATATTTTTTTGTTACCTGAGTTTCCATACAACTCCCCTCCCTTTGTGAATGTATTGTTGATATTATACAATACTATTAAAGATATTCAAACATAAAAATAAAAAAACTACAAAATGTAGTTTAATTAAACGCTTTCTTTAAAATTGATAAGATATCTTCACTAGAAAGTTTAGTATATGCTTCTAAAATAATAGTTGAATTTGCAATATTGGGTAGCATTTCGTTTGTAGCTCCTAACTCTTTCAATGACATAACTACATTAATATCTTTGAAGAATTTTTCTAAACTCGAAATACCTTCTAATGCTATTTTATCTGCCGGCATATCTTTACTAATGTTAAATGTTTCAACGGCAAATCTTACAAATTTATCCAATCCATATTTATATATATGTTTATAATATGGAATAGATATAGCTGCCAATCCCATTCCATGAGCACAATTTGTATATGCTCCTAATTGGTGTTCAATCATATGAACTTGCCAATCTTGTTCTTTTGATAATCCAACCAAAGTATTTAATGCAACTGTTGATGCCCACATTAAATTACTTCTAGCTTCATAGTCTTCTTTGTTTTTAAATGCCGAATAAGCATTTTTAATAACTGATTTTAATAAAGC
Source organism: Anaeroplasmataceae bacterium (assembly GCA_051651765.1). Classification (GTDB taxonomy): domain Bacteria; phylum Bacillota_I; class Bacilli_A; order Acholeplasmatales; family Anaeroplasmataceae; genus JBOFSX01. Next base: position 7,120 of record JBOFSX010000194.1, read on the forward strand.
TTCTATTATATAATCACTAACATTATCATCTGTTCCACTAAAATATTGTTCTAATAGATGAGAAACAATATCAGCTATACCACTAACCATTTGATATTCACTAACTGAATAAGTAAATTCTGGATTTAAAATTGAAAATTTAGGGTATACTTCATCATTAAATGTATAAGATTTTTTTATTTTAAATTCATCATTAGTAATTACACTTCCGCCATTCATCTCGCTACCTGTACCAACCATAGTTAAAATTGATGCAATTGGGATGATTTTTGAATCAACTTGTTCTCCATTCATCCAATATCTTATCCATGGGTCTCCTACACAATATGCTGCAGCTGATATACCTTTCGCACAATCTATTACACTTCCTCCACCTACAGCTAGTATTAGATCTATAGAATGCTTTTTTACAATCGAAGCACCTTCCATCATTTTCTTATATGTAGGATTACTCATTACTCCTTGTAGTTCGAAAATATTTTTGTCACCTTTTTTAAGATAACTTATTACTTTATCATATATACCATTTGTTTTAATTGAATTCAATCCATATACAAGCAAAATATTTTTTCCATATTTTTTTAATTCTACCTCTAGATTATTAAGTGAATCTTTTCCAAAATATATTTTTGTAGGATTAACATAAGTAAAGTCGTATTTCATATAATACCTCCATATTATTTAGTTTTTTTTGTTTTAACCGCAGATGTTTTTTTTGTAGAAGTGTTTAAAGCTTTTGATTTATTACTTTTTAACGTTTTACTTTTCTTTTCATCATTTGATACGTCTGTTTTTACTTTATCCTTGTATTTAATTAAATCTTTTTCAAGAATTTGTATTGTCTTATCTAAATTTAAAACAATTATCATTTTATGATTATCAATTAAATCAATTTTATGCTTTATACATACCTTAACAAATTGTTCTATTGTAACATATGAAAAATATTTTTTTACTAATTTTGAAATATCATGTTCTGATTTAGTATTAATTTCTATATTGTCATCTATATATTTATTCAATTTACTATAATGTGAAATAACAGATGGGTATACTTTTAAAGACTCAATCAAAAATAAGAAAGTTAGTAGAATTTCTAATATTTTCTTTTTGTTTAAAGTATTTATAAAATCATTTTTTTTATGAGCTAAATTATTTCTAAAATTCATAGCATTATTAGTATACATTCTTATACGAGATAATTGAACTTTATCATTTTTCTTTTCTAAACATTTAATTATTGTTTGATTAAAAGCTAGCAATTTCAAATATCCTTGTAAGTCTAAATTCGTTATATCTTTTTTATTAAAAAATAATTGGTATTGAGAATCTTTTTGATTATCCTCCTCAATAGCTAATTTAATATCTTTTTTAGTAAAATCTTCTGTAAATAGATTTTCTAAACAGTTTCTTAATATTATTTGAGAATTTTCAATTAATTGAAGTGTATTATGATTCATATAAATCTCCTTAACATTAACTATGTAATAAATATACTAGATATAAATAAAAAAAACCACTCAATGTGGTTATATATTCTTAGTATGGCGCCCAAACCAGGACTCGAACCTGGGACCCCCTGATTAACAGTCAGGTGCTCTAACCAACTGAGCTATTTAGGCAAAATTGAAAAAAATAAAGCCTGGCAACTTCCTACTCTTGCACCTTGGCACTACCATCGGCGTTAAAGTGCTTAACTTCTGTGTTCGATATGGGAACAGGTGTGTCCACTTTGCCATCATCACCAGACTTATAAG
>JBOFSX010000195.1:0-5998 GCA_051651765.1 Anaeroplasmataceae bacterium
TGATATTCAATTTTATGAAATATCAGATTTCAAATTTTATTTAGAAACAGAAAAAAGATTAAGTTCTAATACATCTAACTCCTATGTTACAGATATAAATCTTTATGCCATATTTTTAAAAAAACATCAAAATATAAATGATGTTACTGAGATCGAAGCAATACATATAACAAAATACATACAAAGTTTAAAAAGACAAGAACTACAAGCAACATCAGTAACAAGAAAACTAAGCGCTATAAAAGAATTTCACAAATTCTTATATAATGAAAAAATTTCTAAAATAAATCCATCAATTTATATTGAAGCTCCTAAATTAGAAAAAAAGATTCCATCAACGCTAGCTGTTGAAGAAGTATTTAAAATGATTGATAGTATAGATGCTACTAAAAAACTAGGAAAAAGAAATAAAGCAATGATGGAACTTGCATACGGATGTGGATTAAGAGTAACAGAACTTATTACACTAAAAACGAGTGACATTCATATAAATTCTAGATATATAACAGTAATAGGAAAAAACGATAAAGAAAGAATTGTTCCTATAGCTGATATTCAAGTACAAGCTTTAAGAGATTATATAGAAAATGAAAGACCATTTTTGAGTGATAATAAATCTAGTATATTATTTTATAACTACAAAGGTGAATCAATTTCAAGACAAGCATTTTTTAAATATATAAAAAAACTAGCAACTGATAATCAAATCGCAAAAGAAATTTCACCACATACACTAAGACATTCATTTGCAACTCATTTACTAGAAAATGGTTTAGACTTAAGAATAGTTCAAGAACTATTAGGACACGAAGATATTAAAACTACAGAACTTTATACTCATATATCAAAAAAACATCTAAGAGATATCTATGAAAAAGCACATCCAACAATTAATAGAAAAATATAAAGGAAAATTAGTTTATGAAAACATACAAGCAATTTCATGGAAATATAGAGCAATCTAATATCGGTAAAGAGTTAAGAAATATTAATAAACTAGAAAAATCTCATTTTAAAGTACTAACTGGTTATGGATCAACATCAGGAACATCAGCTTCAAAGTCATCAGTACTTAAATCATTATCAATAATGAAAAAAGAAGGATTAATAAAAGGATTTCTTCCAGGAGAAGTAAAACATCAGATATTAAAAGAAACATCTTTACTATTTAATACAAAACTAGAATATGAGCACATAATTAAAAAAGATCAAGATTATGGAAATGACGGAATAATATTTATTTTCAAATAATAAAGACATTCAAAACAATAATCATCCAATTTAATTAGTTTTAAAGCGTTTAATTATAAAAAACGATATCTTACATCAAAAAATATTAAAAACTTCTTAAAACGCAAATTTAAGAGATTTAATTAAAAAAGGAGAACATATGAATAACTTTATATATGATATACCAACTAAAATATACTTTGGTAAAAATGAAGAAAATAATACAGGTAAAATAATAAAAGAATATGGTTTTAAAAATATTTTAATTCATTATGGAAAAAACTCAGTAATAAAAAGTGGAGTACTTAACAAAATAACCCAACAACTTGATAATGAAAATATAAAATATCATTTACTAGGAGGAGTTGAAGCTAATCCAAAACTTAGTTTAGTACTTGAAGGAGTTAAATATTGTAAAGAGAATAAAATTGATTTTGTTCTTGCTATAGGTGGTGGAAGTGTTATAGATTCTGCTAAATCAATTTGCAATGGAGTAGTTAATAATTTTAACCCATGGTTATTAAATGAGAAAAAAGAAGTATCTAAAGGAGCTTTAAAGATTGGATGTATTTTAACACTTAGTGCAGCAGGAAGTGAAATGAGTCAATCATGCGTTATCACAAATGATGAGACTAATATTAAAACAGGATTTAGTTCAATATATAATAGACCATTATTTTCAATTCTTAATCCAGAGCTAACATATACTGTAGATCAATTTCAAACAGGTTGTGGAATTGTTGATATATTAATGCATACACTAGAAAGATATTTCACTACAACTAAAAATACAGCACTTACAGACTATTTAAGTGAAGGATTAATGAAAAGTGTTATAGAAGCAGGAAAAACTTCTATAAACGATTTAAACAACTACGAAGCAAGAGAAACTCTTATGTGGGCAAGTTCATTATCACATAATGATTTATTAGGAGTAGGAAGAACTCTTTCAATGCCTGTTCATCAGATAGAACATGAAATAAGTGGAATGTTTGATTTTGTTGCTCATGGAGCTGGCTTATCTATAGTATTTCCTGCTTGGGCAAAATATGCATATAAATCTGACTTAGATAAATTTTCTAGATTTGCATATAATGTTATGAAAGTTGATACTTCAATAGACAAAGAAAATGCTGCTTTATTAGGTATCGAAAAATTAGAAAAATATTTTAAAGAAATTAAAATGCCTACAAGACTTAGTGAAGTAAAAATAGATGAAAGTCATTTTGAAAAATTAGCTTTAAATTTTAGTAAAAATAAAACAAGAATTATAAATGATATTGTTGACATTGATTATTATGCTTGTTTAAAAATTTTAACTTTATGTAAATAAATTTTAATTAAACATATCCAAGTTTTTTATTAAACCAGGATATGTTTTTTTTATATTTAATTTAAAGAAAAATGACATAATTATTCAGAATGTTTCAATTATTAAATTCACATTAAAAAATGATGATTTTGACAATTTCAATTTTTATCTAGTTTTATATACTAGTTATTGGAATTAATATTTTTAATATGAAGTTATTACAACTAGTATGTTTTTGATAATTTATAAAAGGTAAAAACATCTAAAACTAAAACAAAATATTATTATAAATAGCAATATAAAAATTTCTTATTTTTTCCTTTAAAAAAGCTAATAAATTTAGGTTGGTTCATAAGTCGATTTTACTCATCAAATTGCTTGAAAAATTCGAATTCAATTTATGTAAAAAAACTTACTATAAATATTAAATAGTACAGAGTATATTCTTTAAAATGTAAACAGCAAAATTTCAAACTTTATCTAGTCATAAAAACTAGTATAACGATATTCAATTATAAGTTATAACGCTTGTTGTAATTAGATATTTTTTAAAACTAAAATCAGAATTATTATCCAAAATATTTTTGATATCAAATGTAAATTGTAAAAAATTCAAATATAAATTATTAGAAAAATATTTATACTTTACAACCAGAAATAAAAACAAAACTTACTTGAAAATACACATTGATTTTATAATGTCATTTTTATAAAAAATATGTGTTAAAACATAGGATTTATATAACAAATCGAATGAGTATTTATACGCATTTTATTTATTCGATTTGCGACAAAAAAAGTCATATTTTTATTATAACTTTAGATCTGGAATTTAATATTTTAAATTCTAAATAAATTCAAAAACAATATAGTTCTAAAAACTAGATATAATAATAAATAAATATAATATTACAAGATATTAAAACTATGTTTAATTAATTTATATATCTGACTCAACTAAAAAAATAAAAGTAGAAGATATTGATTTTTTAGCTCTTACCAATTTTTCAAAACTTTATCTGAACTTAATTAGAATAAGATCTTAATAAAGTTATTTGTTTTTTCATTATAAAATCATTTAATTAAATCCATATAAATTTAAAGATGATAAAAATATAATTTTACTTTTTATCAATATCAATCGGTAGTTACAAAATTTAATACAAATAAATTTCAAAAGTAAACTAGTTTTAATAACTAATTAAACTAATAAGCAACTCCATAAATAAAGTTTAATATAATTAGCAAATTTATAAAAATCAATTAGAAAAGTAATGTGTCTTGACTTGCACAATATATTTAACATTTCAATTAAAAAAGATCATTTATTCAGACAAATCGAAAATATAAATTCAAGAGTATTATTCACTCGATTTCTCAAACATAATTTTACTCATTTATAAACTGGTCGTTTTTTTTCACTTAAATCTATTAAAATTAGAAAAATTCATTTTTCTATATAAATTGTAATTTGAATAAAAATCAGATGACCAATTATTTAAGTTCAATCAGCTCGATTTCTCTAAAAAAACATAATATTTTAAGCTTAAAAATAGATAAAAATAGATATTAATCAAATAGTCATAACTACATCATAATCAACATATCAACACATAAGCATTAAGTCGCATACAATCGTTGTTTTCTATTGGTTAACATAATATACATTATAGGAAGTAATATACATTATATAAATCTTTAATATATCCAAATAAACAAGTAAAAACACGTGATTGAATATGATTATTGAGTGTATTTATGACTACTACTACTTTAAATATAGTCATGATATATCGTTTGATTATGATTAAATATTATAAATAATAAAATGAGCAATCGAATTACAGAAAAACGCACAAATACTCATCTAAATGCTCTTGGTTTATCCTGATTATTATTAACACGCAAAACTAACTTCATCTTCTACTCTTATAGATAATCGCTATAATTAATTTATACTTAAAAATTTTTTTCATGAATCAGTTTTTTAAAAAGTGTTCCAATTTGTGAATTTGATTAAATACTTTTTTCAATCTTCTTCTTCTTTTTAATTAGATACGCTCAATTTATATGACTTGTATTAATCTCCTAACGATAAGTATATTCTGATTTGCAGCAACAGTTTTTATTATTAATATATTAATTTTTAAAGTCATTACATTTAAAAAATAAAAAAGTGAGACATGGATTTGTCTCACTTAATTGTTCTATGATCATCTTCTGTGAATAATGATATTTGATTATTTTCAATAACGAATCTTTCGGTTTCAACCAGCTTTAACCACGTAGCGCTTCGGCCAGTTCCGTTAGGTCTAATCATATTATTGTCTCTTAATTTTTGTAAGGCTCTGTTAATTGTTGACTCACTTGTATATGGATGTCTTTCTCTAATTTGATCTTTGGTAAAAACTTGAGGGAGTTTAGAAATAGTATTTTCAATATTATCCGATTTATTCAATTTAATTTCAAACTCATATTCTCTAACGAAAGAGTTTAATTTTTGGTATCCTTCAAGCATAATATCTAATACAATTTCATGCAAAACAGACAGGTCAGAAAAACCTCTTGACCAATTCATATTAGCCATATTTACAGCATCATTAAATGCATTAAATTTAGAGCTAAGAATTTCGAAAAAACTCATATATTTAAACATTCTAAAATCAACCATAAATAACAAGATATATACCAATAATAATCCAACTTCATCATTGTAATTATTAAGTGTTTCACTATTAATAAAATCAATATAAAATGCTAAAATCGCTTGAGTTTTTTCAGCATTATTTTTATCTAATAATAATTTGAGTGAATCCATCATTGAACTAACTTCAACTCTTTTAGAAATTGTTTTAGAAGTTATTAATAAATTTTCTTTTTGTTTAACAGAATATTGAACATACTTTACATCAAAAACATCTTCATAAATAGAACGAGCTAATGACAAAATTTCATTAGGATCAAGTACGAATTTACTGCTTTTTTCATATGTTGTTTTCATAACACTTTTAAGGTTATGAACAATTCTTTCTTCATTAGATTTAGGAGTAGAATCTTTTCTAATTATTAGTTTGATTTTATTATCAGAAACATTCAATTTCAATAGTTCTACAAAAGCTAATATTTCTCTTTCTATTATATCTTTAGAAATATAGTCAGCATCATTTTTAAGAATAGTTTCATAATAATATTCTTTACCTTTGTACTCATATAGCTTAATTAGCTTAGCTACTATCTCTGGAGAAAAAACGAATTTTGATACACTTTTCAAACAATTCAAAATATCAACTCCTTTATATTATTATAAATTATATACAAAAAAAAGGCAATATAAACATTGCCATTTTTATGTTTTTGAATATGTTTAATTTTAATCGTAAAAAATGCTTCCACCAACAAATTCTCTTAAAATCGAATTAGGAAATACCCATTTTTCATCCGCTTCAATGTAATACT
>JBOFSX010000196.1:0-21641 GCA_051651765.1 Anaeroplasmataceae bacterium
ATCTTTTAGAGATTTACTTCTAGCTGGATTTCTTAACTTTCTTAATGCTTTAGATTCAATTTGTCTAATTCTTTCTCTTGTTACTCCTAAAATAGTTCCTACTTCTTCAAGAGTTTTTGTTTTACTTCCGTCTAAACCATAACGCATTCTAATAACTAACTCTTCTCTTGCATTTAAAAAACTAATAGCCGACTCTATTTCTTCCTTTAGTTTAATTTTAGTAGTATATTCAAAAGGGTCAGGAAGAGTAGATTTAACGAAGTCACCTAATGTAGCATCATCTTCTTCTCCGATTGGAGTTTCTAAAGATATAGTTTCTTGAGCAATATGTTGTATTAATAGATATTTATCTACCGTAATACCCATTTTAGCAGCTATCTCATCAACACTTGGTTCCCTTCCAAGTTCTTGTAATAGTTCTCTTTTAGTCTTTACTGACTTATTAATAGATTCAACCATATGAACTGGTATTCTTATAGTTTTACCTTGATCAGCCACAGCTCTAGTAATTGCTTGTCTTATCCACCAAGTAGCGTAAGTAGAAAATTTAAATCCTTTTTCATGTTCGAATTTATCTACAGCCTTCATTAATCCAATATTTCCTTCTTGGATTAAATCAGAAAATGTAAGTCCTCTATTAATATATCTTTTAGCTATAGACACTACTAACCTAAGATTCGCTTCAACAAGTTTATCTTTTGCCAACTTTCCTTTTTTAATTATTGACTCTAATTCTTCTTTTTCTTTTTCAGGTAAATCATTTTCTTCCTCATCATATTTTAATAATGCTTCATTTTTATTTTTTACATCAATAGCTAGTACAGTTTCTTGCTCAAATGTTAATAAAGGAACTTTCCCAATTTCACGCAAATACTCTCTTATTGGATCATTAACTTTAATATACGCTGGAAGATTATCAAAATTTTCTAACTCAACATCTAAATCCAAATCTTCAATAAATTTAGATTCGGATAAATCATCTATATTTAAATCATCTTCTATAATTTCAATTTTTAGGTTTTTTAATTCACTTACTACTAATTTATAATCATCAGTATCTTCAGGGTAATGTAAAGTAATTCTATCTTTATCTACAAATCCATTATTAACTTCATTTTTTATTTTAGTTACAAATTTAGCTATTTCCATAAGTTTTTATCATCCCTTCAATTATAATTTAATAAAATAATTAATTAATAAAATCTTTTAAGTTTTTTCTTGTTGCTGGATTTTTAAGTTTTCTTAAAGCTTTAGTTTCTATTTGTCTAATTCTTTCTCTTGTTACTCCAAATTCTTTTCCTACTTCTTCAAGTGTTCTTTGTCTTTTATCTATTAGACCATATCTCAATTTTATTACTCTTTCTTCTCTTTCAGTTAGTACTCCAAGCACCTCAAAAATCTCTTCAGTTAATTTGATTTTTGATGTATGTTGTAAAGGGTCTAACGTATTTGCATCAGCAACAAAATCTCCATATTTAGTTCCTTCCTCTTCTCCAACAGGATATTCAAGAGAAAGCGGCTCTAAGGCTGCTTTTTGTATTTGATAAAATTTATCAAGAGAAATTTCCATTTTAGCAGCTATTTCTTCAGCTGATGGTTCTCTAGATAATTCTTGCACTAATTGTTTTTGTACTCTAGATAATCTATAAATAGTTTCAACCATATGAACTGGAACTCTTATAGTTCTAGAGTTATCAGCTACCGATCTAGATATAGCTTGTCTAATCCACCAGGTAGCATAAGTAGAAAATTTAAATCCCTTTTCATGTTCAAACTTATCTACCGCTTTCATCAAACCTATACTTCCATCTTGAATTAGATCTAAAAATGCAAGTCCTCGATTTATATACTTTTTTGCAATCGAAACAACTAATCTAAGATTTGCTTCAACCATTTTACCATTAGCATATTTTCCTTTATCAACTAACTCTTGAAGTTCAGCAATATTTTCTAATTCAACTTCTTCATTTAGAGCTTTATTGATTTTGTCTTTAGCCTTATTACCTTCAGCAACCATAGTTGCATACATTAATTCTTGCTCAGCTGTTAGTAGTTGAATTCTACCGATTTCCTTTAAATAAACTCTCACTGGGTCATCTATCTTAATATGCGCTGGCAAAGTATCGAAGTCATCTATAGTAACCTCTTCGATTTTCTCGATTGATTCTAAAGCTATAATAGGATCTATTAAGTCTAAAGCGTCTACTTCTTTAACTTCACTTTTATCTAAAACAGATATTTTGTGTGTTTTAAGTCTTTCTTCAACTTCGTCATAATCTAAAGTTTCTACTTCACAAAACTCTAGTAAATCGTGTTTATATAAAATACCATCTTCAGTTCTTTTAATTAATTCTTCTATTTTTATTTCTATTGCCATGTATGTTGCTCCTATTCTATTTTGTCATTTTATATATTTTAATACATTACTAGAAATTCTAGCAGTTAGAGCATTTACATTACAATTAGACATTAATTTTTAATTAGTGAAAAAATAATCTCTTATTAACTTGTATTTAATCTAATTTAAAATACATTACTATTAGTTATATTTTATTTATCATTATTATTTTTACTTTGTTTTATTATATCTTTAATTTGTCTTTGTACTTCAATACATTTTTGTAACAATGAGAAATTCTTTATTGTTAAATTTATTTTTTTATCATCCTGATCTAAATTTGAAGGATTAAAAAGTTTTATTTCTTTTTCAACATCTTTTTTATAGTCAATTAATTCCGCAAGATTAACTGTAGCTAAACACAAATTAAAGTCAATATCATTAAACTTAATTTCTGTAAATGGTACATCTGATGAATTTTCATTGAGAGAAAATAATTCTAATGCTTTTTTAGAAGTTTCATTCATAGAAGAGAAAATATTTAGATCAAATTCATCATATTTATTGTAATAAACATCAATTAGTTGTTCAAAGATTTTAGCATTATTTTCACTAAAGTTATTGAAGTTGATTTTTTCATCTATAGTGTAAGCATATCTTTTATTTTTAATAGAATAAATAATTAATCTTTTTTGTGACTCTTCAAACTTATTCATTGTATTGGTTTGTTGTTTTTCAGAAACTTCTTTTTGAGTATCAAAGTTATTCTCAACATCTACAGTTTGATAATAATTGTCATAATAATCGTTGCCATAAAAATTAGGTTCGTGATCATTACTCGTTTTATTATTAGGTTTAAATGTTTTATCCCTAGTACGGTCAAAATCTTGTTTAATAGTATCAAACGAAATATTTACAAAACTTGCAAATTTTTTTAAGTATGAATCTATCAAAAGGTTACTTACATTAAATAATAAAATTGAAATCAATCGATTCTTAGCTCTTTCGATATCTGCTACATTTGACAAATCTACACTATTAGTAATAACTTCATATTTAAACTGAATTGCATCAAGTTGATTATTATTAAAAAAATCTATGAATTGTTCTTTACCTAACTTCGATATATATTCGTCGGGGTCCATATTATCTTTAAAGTAAATAATTTTAACATCTATACCTGCCGATGAAAGCATATCAATAGCATTAGTTGTAGCTTTAATTCCTGCATTATCGCCATCATAACAAACAATAACGTCATTAGTATATTTTTTAATCAATGAAACTTGATTTTTAGTCAACGCAGTCCCCATTGAACATACTGACTCATGGAATCCACAAATAGACAAAGCTATTACATCCATAAAACCTTCAACTAATATGATTCTCTTCATTTTTCTAATATATGGGATTGCTATATTTAGGTTGTATAGAACATTAGATTTTTTAAAAATATTAGAATCTATAGAATTAAAGTATTTTGGGGTATCTTTATTGTCTAGATCCTTTTTCAAATAACTTCTTCCACTAAATCCAACAATTTTAGAATTTTCATCGCTAATAGGAAATATAATCCTTCTTGTAAATGAGTCGTGAAATTCTTTGTTAATATTTGAATATCTAACTAATCCTAATTCTTCGATGATTGAATCATCATAATTATAATCAGGGTGTTTAAATAACTTATAAAGTGAATTGTTTTGAATAGGCGAAAGACCTATTTTGAAGGTCTTTATATTTTCTTCATTTATTCCTCTATCGATTAAATATTTTTTTGCATCTAAACCATCTTGTGTATTATCCAAATTCTTAGTATAGAAAATTGATGCATCTTCCAAAGCTTTATATTGCTTCAATTTATTTTCATCAACTTGATTTGATTGGTTAGATACTTGAGAATCATTCACATCAATGTTTAACTTTGAAGCAAGTATAGAGACAGCCTCTAAAAATGGAATATTTTTAATTTTCATCAAAAAAGTAATTGGTCTACCGCCTTCGTTGCAACTCATGCATTTACATATGTTTTTTTCAGGAGAAACAAAAAAGGAAGGAGATGAATCATTATGAAAAGGGCACAATCCAACTTGATTTGCACCTTTTTTCGTTAAACTAACATATTCGCCAACTAAGTCAACTATACTTGTTTTGTTATTAATTTCTTCTACTTGTTCTTTAGAAACCAATCTTAACACCTCAGTTATAAATCAAGCAAATTATTTATATAATTTTCTATTTGGTCAATACTAATTGTTTCTTGCAACATAGTATCTCTATTTCTTACAGTAACTGTATTATTATTTAGAGTATTATCATCTATAGTTATACATACAGGAGTACCTATAGCATCTTGTCTTCTATATCGTTTTCCAATTGTTTGTGAGTCATCATAAACAATTTGGAACTTTTTAGATAAAGTATCAAAAAGTTCATTAGCTTTATCGGAATGAATTTTTTTCAATAATGGTAATATAGCAAGTTTATATGGAGCTAAAACAGGATGAAGTTTTAAAACTTCTCTTTGGTCTCCGTCAGCAAGTTCTTCTACTTGAAAAGCACTAAATAGACAAGTAAGCATAGCTCTTTCAACACTTATAGATGGTTCTACAACATATGGTACATACTTTTGATTTGTATCTGGATCTAAATAATCAAGAGGTTTTTTTGAATGAGCAGAGTGTGCTTTTAGATCATAGTCAGTTCTACTAGCTATACCCCATAATTCTCCATATCCCCACGGAAATTTAAACTCAATATCAGTTGTTGCGTTAGAATAAAAACTTAATTCATCTTCAGAGTGATCTCTAAATCGTAATCTGTTTTTATCAACACCAATTTTTAATAAAAAGTCCATGCAATATTGTCTCCAATATTCATACCATTCTAATTCAGTATTCGGTTTACAAAAAAACTCTAATTCCATTTGTTCAAATTCTCTTACTCTAAAAATAAAATTACCTGGTGTAATTTCATTTCTAAAACTTTTTCCAATCTGACCTATACCAAATGGAACTTTTTTTCTACTTGTTCTTTGTACATTTTTAAACTGAACAAATATACCTTGTGCCGTTTCCGGTCTTAAATATACTTCGTTTTTACTATCATCTGTAACACCTTGATGAGTTTTAAACATTAAATTAAATTTTCTTATAGATGTAAAATTCAATTTACCACAAACTGGGCAAACTATATTATGTTTGTATATAAATTCTAACATTGCTTCGTTGGACATACCATCTGCGATTATTTCACCTTTTGAAAAATCTTCAATTAGTTTGTCAGCTCTATGTCTTGAATTACATTCTTTGCAATCAATTAATGGATCACTAAAGTTAGATATATGACCGCTTGCAACCCAAACTTCTTTATTCATTAAGATTGAACTATCCATACCTACGTTATGTTTGTTTTCTTGAATAAATTTTTTCCACCAAATGTTCTTCAAGTTTTGCTTAAGAAGAACTCCTAAAGGACCATAATCAAAACTATTTGCTAGCCCTCCATATATTTCACTACCTTGAAATACAAACCCTTGTTCTTTTAAAAATGCAACTAGTTTATCTAATGTAATATCCATATTTAATCTATTCCTCCAAACAAAAAATATCTAATGAATTTTACCATAAATTTAAATAAAAGTCAATCTAACCAACCATAAACAAACTATAAAAATTATCAAATATTCTATAGATTTTAATACAAATATGATAGTATATAAGTACATTAAACTAAATGAGGTTATTATATGATAGATAATAAAATAGAGCTTTTAGATGTTATACAAATTAATGATAATTTTAAAATAATATTATCAAATATAAAAGAAACAATGATGTCTTTTATAGCGACAAATAAGCACTTAGATTATATAAACGAAATAATTATAAAGTTCAATAATTACTTAAACAAAATTCATACTGATTTTGAATATGATACAACCCAAATAGCTGTTGAGATGGATTTAGAATTCAATTCATTAAAGAATGATTTTAATTCTTTATATACTAAAGTAGAAACAGTTAAAAACATATTAACAATAGAACACATAATGATAAATCAAATTTATAAAATTAGCACTTCTTTAATAGATTTAAACTTTGATATAGATGTTTTATCTGAAGAGATAAAAAAAGTATCAAATAGTTTTTCAAGAAAAACATTTGATACTTTAAATCCAACCAATAATGAACTTATAAACAACATTATTTTTGATATTTATTTTTATAATTTACTACAAAAATCAGAAACCATGAAAGAATTAAAAGAATACTATAATGATTTATATATGTACAGAATATTTATAAATAAAGAACAGTATAGATTTTATTTAACACTTGAAGATGTTATAAAACGTGGTCCAGATATTCAAAAACTTGTTCTTACACCATTTTATATAATAGTAGGTATTATTGCAGTAGTTATCCTACTAATTACTTTTGTGTTCCTTAAGTGACACTAATAACTTTTCATAAATTTCATCATATAGGTTAGGGTTAGATAATAAGTATTCTTTTACTTTATCTTTTCCTTGACCTATTTTTTCATCATTATAACTGTACCACGAACCAGATTTATTAATTATTTCTCTTTTTGTGCATAAATCAATAACTTCACTGATTTTAGAAATACCTTCTCCGTAAATTATTTCTACTTCACATGTTTTAAACGGTGGAGCTACTTTATTTTTAACAACTTTAACATTTGCTTTGTTTCCGATAGCATTTGTTCCATCTTTGATTTGTTCACCTCTTCTAATCTCAAGTCTCACAGAAGAATAAAATTTTAAAGCTCTCCCACCCGTAGTTGTTTCAGGATTTCCAAACATTACTCCAATTTTTTCTCTTATTTGATTTATAAAAATCGCAACACAATTTGTTTTACTAATAATACCCGATAATTTTCTCATTGCTTGTGACATTAATCTTGCATGAAGTCCAACATGAGAACTTCCCATATCACCATTCAACTCTGCTTCAGGCACGAGTGCAGCAACACTGTCTATAACAATAAGATCTACACTTCCACTTTTGATCAAAGCTTCGGCAATTTCTAGTGCTTGTTCTCCAGTATCAGGTTGAGATAAAACTAAGTTATCAATATCTACCCCTAAAGCTTTTGCGTATTTAGGATCTAGAGCATGCTCTGCATCTATAAATGCAGCAAATCCTCCATTTTTCTGAGCATTCGCTATTGCATGTAATGCAAAAGTAGTTTTTCCAGATGACTCTGGTCCATAGATTTCTATAATTCTACCCTTTGGATACCCACCTACTCCAAGACATAAGTCCACAGATAATGATCCTGTTGAAATTACATCAATAGTATTTTCTGTATCATTCCCTAATTTCATTACAGAACCTTTGCCATATGTTTTTTCTATTTCTTTTAATGCTTTATCTAATGCTTCTTCTCTATTCAATTTAAGCACCTCCATGTAATATATATAGTAAAATCAGTTTATTTACTAAACTGATTTTAATATACTACGTCTATTTTTAATAAAGTAATCAACACCTGAAACTATTGTTAATACTAAAGCAATATACAAGAATACTAAACCTGTATACAATACTGCATTATGCAATCCCGCAAAAAACAAAATAATGATTGCTACCATAGTAAATACTGTTTTCCATTTACCAAGTTTAGATGCAGCAATAACATCTCCTTGTTCTACAGCTACAAGTCTTATTCCTGAAACGATTAATTCTCTAACTAGTATAACAATAATAATCCAAACTTGCACAAGTCCAGTATCCATTAATAGTAATAAAGCTGCAAATGTTAAAATTTTATCAGCAAGAGGATCGGCGAATTTTCCAAATGTTGTAATTTGATTTAATTTTCTCGCTAAATAACCATCTAGAAAATCAGTGAATGATGCAATAACAAATAAAATCAGTACAATGAACATATTTAAATCTATGTTCCAAAAATATGATTTTTGAAGTTGGGGTATGTAATATACAATTACAATAATAGGAACTATTAGCAATCTCAGTAGTGTTAATTTGTTTGGTAATGTCATAAAATCAAATCCTCTCGTGTTAGTTATTGTATTATATCACACAAAATAATATAGATAGTAATAAAAAATAAAATTTATGTAGATTATTTTGTTAATTTACTTTATAATATATAAGGTATATTTTTCAATTAATATATTGTATTTTAAAAATAAATTTGTTATAATAATTAAGCATTATGCTGCGGAGGTGAAAAAATGGCAAATATTAAACAACAAATTAAAAGAATTAAGACTAATGAGAAAGCTAGACAAAGAAACGTTGCGTTCAAGTCTTCAATGAAAACTGCGATTAAAGCCGTTCTAGTAGCTTGCGAAGGTAACGATAAAGAACAAGCTGTTCAAAATTTAACTGTTGCATACAAAAAACTAGACAAAGCACAATCTAAAGGGATTATGCATAGAAATTTTGTTTCTAGAAAAAAATCAGAATTAGCTTGTAAAGTTAATTCATTATAATTAAAAGGTAAGCTAATTAGCTTACCTTTTTTTTATTCCAAGCAAATATAGTTCAAATCCTAAATTTTTATCTACCTTACCCATCTTAATATCTTTTTCTAATTTTATTAATTTGTTAATATTTTCTTTAAGTTCTTTTAAAGAATATGTTGCAACTCTTTTGCTTAAATGAAAATATCTTCCACTGCTAAGTCCTAATGTATCTAAAATAACCTGTTTATCCATTTTTTCTTTTATAAATATTTTAATTTCTAACAATAATTCTAAATTAGTTAATAGCAATGATAATATAAGTAATTGATCTATGTTAGCTATTATTAATTGGTAATACATTTCTAAAGCATTATCGATATTATTATCTAGAATAAAATTCAACAATTCAAAAACATTATCACCATAATCTGTTGAAACTAATAAATCTACGTCTTCTTTTAAAATCCTTTTATTATCATATTTATATAGTTTTAGTTTCTCAATTTCTTGACTAACTCTTAAAAAATCATTATTCACTTTATTAACTAATTCTATGATTGCATTTTTATCAATCTCAAAACCTTCTTCTTTAAAGGATTGAATTACAAAATCATTCATATTAAATTTATCATCTTCTATTTTAATAATTTCACATGATTGTTTCAATTCTTTAATTATAGAAACACTTGTATTGGAATCCAACAAAATTAGAATATAGTTATTAGATTTTCTTGCTATACTTTTATAAAAATTATCTATCAAGTTTTTATCAGCATATTTTTTCTCATATAGATGTACAAAGTTTTTTAATACCAATATTTTACCATCATTAAAAAAAGTATCTGTATTTATTTCTTCTAACAATTCAATTATTGAAGCTTCTTCTAAATCAAAAATATATTCTTCATATTTAGTTAAATCTATATTGGATTTAATTTTGGATATTTGATTGTTTATTAATATTTTGTTTGAGCCAATAACAACATAATTATTCATAAAATCACCTTAATAGATTATAACATATGAATCATTTATATGTATCTACTTTATACCTATTTTTATATATCTTAACCGTTATATTGCCATGAACATCAGTTCTATATATATTTGATTTATTAAGTCTTAATAAAGCATCATCATTAGGATGACCATAAAAATTATTTTTGCCACAACTTACAAAACTTTCAGTAGGTAAAACATATTGAATAAAGTTAGAACTTGAAGATGTACTAGAACCGTGATGTCCTACTTTAAGAAAATCAGATCTTAATTTTTCTTTATATTTTACAGAAATATCATTCTCAGCTTCTTTTTCAATATCGCCCGTAAACATAAATTTGTACTCATATAATTTCAAAATAAAAACTAAGCTATTGTTATTTACTTTTGTGTATTTTTTATTCATGGATAAAATATTAATTTCAAAATTTTGCAAGCTCAACACTGAATTTGAATTAACTTTTCTTGCATTAGCAATACTATAAGTCTCATACATATTTGTATATAGATTATCTACTTTGTAATTTTTAACAATTTTGTCTAATGAGCCTATATGATCTTTATCACTGTGAGTAATAAAAAAATTATCAATCTTATCTATACCCTTAGTTTTTAAAAATTTATCTACGTTAGAATATGCATCTATTAATATATTAGATTTATTCATCGGTGAACTTATAAATATGCTATCTCCTTGTCCCACGTCTACTATTGTAACTTCATAGAATGGCATAAAAATTTTAGTATTTAAACACACATAAAATAAGATAGAAAACAATATGTACTTGTAAATACCCTTTGATTTTAAGTCTATTTTTGTTAATAAATATACTAAAAAGAAATAATATATCATAACAAAATAAATATTTAATGATCCCACTTTAAGTGTTAAAAAACTAATATTAGATAAATACGTAATTACTTTATCAAAATATGAGAATATATTTAAAACTGGTATAAATGGTATTATAATACAAATATAACTATATGGCATCATAATAAATGACATTACATATCCAATTAAAACACAAAATATAAAAGATAATAGATTCACCTCATTATTCATATTTATAATAATTGGCATGCTTACTAAAAAACATATTAAACTTAGCTTAATATTACTAAATAACTTATTAGGACTATTAATTATGTTTTGATTTAATATAATTGTATATGATAATAAGTAAGATAAAATGAATGATGTAGTAAAGATGCTCTTGATATTAAAAATCAAAACAACAAATACGCTTATCGACAAGATATCTATAGTAGTAAAATCAAGTTTATACCGCTTAGTTAATATTAGTATTATATGAACTGATACAGCTCTTAAAACAGACACTTGAAAGTTACACATATATAGATAGAATATTAAAACGCTTATAATGATATTTTCACTAATTCTATTATTTATAAATATTTTAGATAATATAAAACTTAATCCTATAACAAGCAAAGATATATGAAATCCAGATACTTGAAAAAAATGACTAATCCCTAGTACTCTTGTCTTCCCGTTAAAATCATCATCTATTTCATTAATACCAAATACAAGTGTTTTAACATATTTAAAAATAGGTTCTGTCAATTTTTCTTCATAAAAAGAAAAGATTTTATACCTGAGACCGTAATATAAGTTATTACTAACATCATTTTTTTGCATTTTCTTACTATTAAAAATAGTATATATATTATTATAATTCAAATAGTTTTTAAAAGAAAAATCAGCATCATAACTTTTATCTTTAATATCTGTAAACTTTCCATGTAATGTTACAGTATCCCCAACAGAGTAATCATAGGAGTCTACATAACATAAAACCTTTTCCCCACTAACTTTAATAGTAATGGATGTATATGATTCTTTCTTTTTATAATCTACAACTAGCCCTGTTATTTCGTTATTACTTAAATCTAGTTTTGTACTATTATTAAGACTAAAAATAAATACAAATATAAAAGTTATATATATCAAAAAACATACACTTATCAAATATTTGTTTTTTCTAATTAGTAACAAATATATAAGAAAAATAATAATTGTTATTTTAAAATTAATAAATAATGCGGCTAAAAAAATGGAGAAAACATAATAATGAATATAATTAAACACATATTTTATTTTTGATTTTTTCATATACACTAACAGTTAAAATACTTTCACTAAGTAACTCATTAATATCTTTGAATTTTTTTATAGATCTATATTCTATAATAGCATTAGCTCTTGATTGTCCTATACCTTCTAATTTT
Source organism: Anaeroplasmataceae bacterium (assembly GCA_051651765.1). GTDB lineage: Bacteria > Bacillota_I > Bacilli_A > Acholeplasmatales > Anaeroplasmataceae > JBOFSX01. The sequence goes on from JBOFSX010000196.1 coordinate 12,048, forward strand.
ATTAATTCATTATATGTTGCATCGTTAATATTCAACTTATCAATGTATGCTACATTATAAATCTTGTTATTTTCTATATATTCATCAGAATTAAAACTATCTAAATCACTATTATTAGTTAATAAGTCTTTAATCGCAGTTATAACAGTTACTCTTTCATAAAAAGTGTACGTGCCTGGTTTACTTACTTCTCCTGTTACATACACCTTGTAATCTTGAACTATAACACTATCAATACTATTATTATTATTCTTGTACATTCTAAAACTATTATAAGAAAAAAAAGCTAAAGCTAAACCAATCAAAACAAATAGAAACCCAGTAAAAATATATTTATTTTTTTTAAACAAAAAAAGTAAATTCTTTGACATTTTATTTCACCTCAATTAAGAAGTAGCTAATAAAATAAGAATTTACTTAATATGTTTATAAATCTGATTGATTGATAACATTTATATTTTCATTATCAACATATGATTTTTTTTCTTTATTATACATTTGACTTAAAGGTTTTTTCACCCTAATAAAGACAAAGTATGTAACTATAGATACTAAGAAACTTAAAACCAAGTTGAAAGGTAAACATGCAATAAATAGATAATAAATCATAAAATTATCTGCATTTATACCGGGTATCATGGAACACAACGCAACTAAAGGTTCAATACTTCCACCATAATATAATTGAACGTACATAGGTATAAGGATTAACCAATTAGAAATAACTGCTATAAAACACCAACTTATCATTCCTACTGCTAAGGAAATTATTATTGGTTTTTTAGTAGAAGAACTTTTTTTAGTTAATATTTTATATGTAATATATACACTTAATATAGTAACCATAGCTATAATAATATCTGCTATTTCACCTACATATGCAGTACTAGATCCACCGGATAAAGCGATTTTAACAAGAAATCTTATTAGAATAACAAATGATGCTTGAAAAGGACCATATAAAAACAAAATAATTAATATTGGAATCATAGAAAAATTAAATTCTAGAAAACTTGGGAAAAATGGAACAGGAAATTTTAAAAACATGTACAGTAGTGCACTTATAGCACTAAACATACTAATAATAGTTATACTTTTAATATTTAATTTTTTTCTCATACTTTCACCTCTTATAATAAAAAAAGTCCTAAAAAAGGACAACTACGAAAAAGGGTAAATATAAAAAATATATTATCCTTCTCTCATCTAGACTATACTATCGGTTTGGGAATTACACCCAATCATGCACGAAGCTCGCGGACTTTACCGCCGGTCTGGAATTTCACCATGCCCTGAAGTTGATTTAAGTATAACACGATGATTTTTTTTAGTAAAGTATAATGCTTAAAAAAACTAGTTTCAAAGGAAACTAGTTTTAAAATTATTTAATGATTATAGTTTTAGACGTCATCTCTTTAGGAATTTCAACACCTAATAAATCTAACATAGTAATCGTAATGTCAGACAATACACCATCTTGTCTTAATTTAACATTTTTATCGGTAATTAAAAATGGTACTTTATTAGAAGTATGAGCAGTGAATACATTATCTTTATCATCTAATAACATTTCAGCATTACCATGATCAGATGTAATTAATGCTACTCCTCCAACATTTTGAAGAGCTTCATAAATTCTTCCTATACAAGTATCTACAGCTTCTACAGCTTTAATACTTGCTTCAATATTACCAGTATGACCAACCATATCACAATTCGCAAAATTAATAATCATAGAATCATATTTTTTGCTTAATATAGCTTCTACTACTTTATCACAAACTTCAAATGCGCTCATTTCTGGTTTTAAATCATAAGTTTCAACTTTAGGAGAATTAATTAATACTCTATCGCTACCTTTAATTTCCTTATCAACTCCACCATCAAAAAAGAAAGTAACATGTGCATATTTTTCAGTTTCGGCTATTCTTAATTGCTTAAGATTATTATTAGCTACTACTTCTCCAAATAAGTTAACTAAAGGTTCTAGTTTGAAAGCAACTTGACCGATAACGTTGTCTGAATATTTCATCATTGATATAAAATTAAGGTTTTTAGGAGCATTCGAAACATCTAGTTTATTTTCTGGTGTACATGTTTTTTTAATGTATTCTGGATTAGATAAAGCTGTTGCCAATTGAATAGCTCTATCAGGTCTAAAGTTAGCAAAAATTACTGTATCACCGTTATTGATACGTCCTTTTTTCTCTACTATAAAAGGAACAACAAATTCATCTAATACTCCTCTTTTATATGATACATTAATACCCTCTGCGGCAGATGAAAATTTTTCACCAACAGATGTAGTCATTGCATCATAAGCAAGTTGTATCCTGTTCCAGTTTTTGTCTCTATCCATAGCATAATATCTACCACTTACAGTAGCTATTTTAGCTCCCGAAGATTCTATTTTACTTATAAATTCATTAGCACTATTAGGAGCAACATCTCTTCCATCTAAAATAGCATGATAATAAACATCATTAACTCCTTTTGATTTTGCTAATTCAACTATTGCATTGATATGAGTCGTGTGTGAATGAATACCACCATCACTACATAAGCCTATGATATGAAATTTTTTATTATTTTTTAATGCATTATCTATTCCAGATAATATAACTTCGTTTTTATTAAAAGAGCCATCTTTTAAAGAAACATTAATCTTAGTTAATGATTGATAAACAACTCTTCCTGCTCCAAGATTCATATGTCCAACTTCACTATTACCCATTTGTCCATCCGGAAGACCTACTGCTTCACCTGAAGCCTCGATTAAAGTATTTGGATATGTACTCATTAACATATCTATATTTGGTTTTTTAGCTCTAGTGACAGCATTTGATTTACAATCAGGTGCTATCCCATAACCATCCATAATAATTAGTGCTACTGGTTTCTTCATAATAAATCTCCTTTTTAAATAAATTTTATTTGATAAACATTGATAAAAAAACAAATAAATTAATAACTTTTTAATCTATTATTAGTTTATCACAACTATCAAATCTTATAGTACTATTTTACATTAAATAATTAATAATTTAAAGGTTATAGTGCATTTACTTCTAACTTTTTGTATAATATAAATACAAGGAAGTGATTATATGTCTTTATACATAACTAACTATCTTTTCACCAAAAAGATAATAGACACCTTAGATAAAAAATATAAAGCTTTAATTGATAATGAAAAGTTATTTACGTATGCTAATTTTATAAACATCTTAGATTTGTATAATCTATCTGTAATAAAAAAAAATGATAAATACCATTTGAGTAAAAATATATATGAATCTAATAAATACTTTTTAATTAGTACAATGTGTAGTTATATTAAACAAAATAATTACTCTAATGAAAATGTATTACTACTTTATGCTATGATATGCAACATATCTATAAGAAAACATTTAGAACCATGCTTCATATCTGAAAAAGATAAAATTAAATATGATAATTATGTGTATAGTTTGAATAAATCATTTTCATCTAGCAAAGTAAAAATAAGTAAACGATTTAGAAATGCATTTTTATTTTCTTATACAGACTTTGATTTTATAAACGAATTTATGTCTAAAGTTTGTCTTTTTAAAAGTAGTGAAGGAATATTAAAAATATCTTTAAAAAAATTGAGAAAACTTTTAAAAACTTCAAGATTTAATAAAATACTAATATCTATTTTTGAAATATTTAAAAAAGATGATGATAAATATAGTAATCATATTAATGTATTATCCAAAAAAATACGTAAACTTAAGACATATAAAACTATAGACAATAAATTTTCCATTATTAATAAAGAAGTTAATGAATTAATTGAAATGATTAATGATCATGTATACTATAATAAGGATTTAAATGAAAATAAGGTTAAGAAACTTTTATAGTTCTTAACCTTATTTTTTATTTGATGTCTTTAATATTTACTTGGGGTACTTCTTGGTATAATCGTTCTAAATTAAAATTTTCTCTTTCTTCAGATGTAAATACATGAACTAATATATCAGTACAATCAACTAAAACCCAACTAGATTGCTTTCCTTCAATATTCTTAACGTTAAAGCCTTCTTGTTGACAGTCATCTTTTAAATATGAAGTAACTGCTTCTGCTTGTCTTTTAGAATCAACAGTTGCTATTACTACATAATCAAACAATGGTGAATATCCTTTCATGTCATAAATTAAAACATTTTCAGCTTTAACTTTATCAAGTGAACTATATATTGTTTTTAATAATTTCATTTTTCGTTCTCCTTTATTTTATTATACATTTGAATCATATTAGGATGATTCTTAAAGCCTTTACTTTCTAAATGTTCTACAGAAAGTTTGATCATCATATCAAAAGCTTTATCTAAATTTTCTGTTAAAGCAATTTTTCTTACAACTTCAGCTTCTTTGAATTTGCGATTCTCTTCAGCAAAATCACTTACCATTATAATTTTATCTAGTGTAGATGGATTTAAATTAGTTACTGTATGAGATTTAATAGCTTGTTTAATTTCATCGTCATAAATGTTAAATTCTGTTTTAAGAATAGTTGAATTAACATATGAGTGCGTCAAAAAAGGATACTTTATACAATTCTTTAAATCATCTTCGTTATTTAATAATCCTAATAGAAATTCATTACTTTCAGATTTGTAAAAGTCGTGCAACAAAGAAGCTACTTCAACTTTTTTAATATCAGCTCCATATAAATCAGCTAATTTTATAGCTAGATTATATACTCCTTGAATGTGTATATATCTATTATCAAAAATTCCATATTTTTGAACTAGTCTTTCTTTGATTAATTTAATACTAGTTTCCAATGATTGCATCTCTTACAAACACTTCCGCATTTTTAATTACTTTTACTTTTACTTTACAAGGTTTATTTGGAGTAATAAATCCAAGTCCAGATATTACTATATCTTTTCTTTTATTTCCTTTTATATCGAATTCTAGTTCAGTATATGTAACATTAGCTACTTCATCTAATGTAGGAGGGTTAAGCATTCCACCTAAATGTTTTTCTAACAAATTATCAACATTTTCTGTTTTAGTTCTATGAACAAGTAGTCTATCACTAAAATAACAAGTAAATGAAACATCTGTAGATTCAACTAAACTTATAATAAATAATCCACTAATTAAAATAGAATTATCATTTTTGATTTGATAAGTAATTGGTTTAATTTCTTTAGTTGGAATTATATATTTATAAGATTCAGGTAATAATTGATGAATAACATTTTTTTCATTAATTAGACCAGGAGTATCTATTAAGGATTGATTGTCATAAAAAAATGGTATGTTAATACTATCTATAGTTGTTCCTGGAATTTCTGATGTAGAAATTAAGTCTGTTGTTGAATGAGTAAATCTTTTTAATAGTGCATTAATTAGACTACTTTTACCAACATTAGCACAACCTACAAAATATACATCTTGTTCATTTCTTAATAAATCAATAGTGTTCATTAAATCATCTATATAGTATCCTTTTTTACTAGAAACAACATGGATTGCATCTACTTTAAAAAATACTTTATTACACATAGATGATAACCAACTAACAACTTTAGTTATATTGGAACTTTTTGGAAGCAAATCAAATTTATTAGCGACTAACAATACTCTTCTACCTCTTAATTTTTTTAAAATTTCAGGTATAAATGTTCCATGAAAATCAAATATGTCAACGATTAAAACTATAAGTCCTTTTTTCTTTAATAACTCATCTACAACAAATTCATAATCTTTAGATGTAGCAAGTATCTTAGGTCTTTCATTATAGTTTTTAAGCCTAAAACATCTTTTACAGTATATATTTTCTTTTAAGTCTAGAGTTTTATCAACTAAAGGAACATATCCTTTTTGATCTTTGTTTGTATCTTGCAGAAAGCTTCCGCAGCCTATACATTTATATTTTTTCATAAATATCACTCACGTACTGTTTTAAAGTTCTTGAATACTGTTCAGGATACTTTTTACTTATTTTTGTCAACATTTTTCTTTCTAAAAATCTATTTAATTTTGTAATATTATATTCAGTTTTCTTATCAATTACTTTTACTAATATAGAATCAATTTTCATTCTTCGAGAACCGTATATGTCTGTCATTAATTGATCACCTAACTCAATTACTTCATTTACATTATATTTTTTATTAGCTATTTTTAAAGCCTTTTTAAATCCAAATTTTAATGGTTTTTTTGCAAACGGAACATATTTTAACCCTATTAAATTTGCAAAATGACTAACTCTAGCTTTTTTAGAGTTTGAAATAACTATTATTTCAAAACCCATAGATTCTAAATTATTTTTCCATTCAATTAGTTGATCGGTAGGATCTGTGTGTCTATATGAAATTAGTGTATTATCTAAATCAGTTAAAATCAATCTTTTACCTTTTTTAAGCAATTCATTAAAATCTATATCAAATATAGATTGCACATATTCAGTTGGTAAAAATTTCTTTGCACTTAATATCAAATGTAACACTCTAACACATCCTTTGTTTATAATATTTATTTACTAAAAAAATCACTTAAAGTGATTTATTTAATAGCATTAATCTTTATTTCAAATTCATCCCCATTATCATTGTTAAATGTAATTAGATCATTTTCTTTTTTATTTAAAATAGCCTTCCCTAAAGGAGACTCACAACTCAATTTATTTTCTAAAGGGTTTGCTTCGATTGTCCCAACAATTAGAAACGTTCTAACTTTATCTTTAACTGAAGCTCCATTTTCTTTTAAGTAAGTAAGTGTTACACTTTTACCTGTAGAAACTTTACTTGAATTATTTTTTTTAATAATTATATGGTTTTTTAAAATTGTTTCTAATTCTAAAATTCTAGATTCAATTCTACTTTGTTCATCTCTTGCAGCATCATAATCAGCATTTTCACTTAAGTCTCCTTGTGCACGTGCTTCTTTTAAGCTTTCAATATTAGCAGGTCTATCTACTTCTTTAAGTTTAAGAAGTTCAATTTCAAGATCTTTTTTACCTTCTTCAGTTAGTTCGAATGTTTTTTCTGTCATAGATGATTCCTCCAAAAATAATAACTTGTATCATTATACATTAAAATTAGTTAAAATAGAATAGTTTTTGTAAATTATCTACTATTGTAACTTCTTAATAATTTGCTTAATTTTCTAGCATTTTCTAGTTTTGATTCTAAATAATCATAAAATTTTTTAGAATGGTCTGGATGCATAAAATGTGCCAATTCGTGATATATAATATAATCTATAAATTCAAATGGAACTTTGAAGCATATACCACTAAACAATATCTTGTTTTTAAGATATAAACATTTTCCATAATAAGATTTTGTATACTTATATTCCACTTCTAAATCCTTAATATTCAATTCAGGAAATTTTGTTGTGATAAATTGTAGTCTATTAGATACGTACTCTTTGGTTTTATTTGTTAAAAAATTTTTAATTAATTTATCTACATATGATTGATTTAGATTCTTTGAATATACTCGAAATTCTGTGTCAGTGATATTAATCTTATTAACAACATCACTTTTAACTACTAAATCTAATTTATTTCCCAAGTATAGAATTTTATTTAAATCTTCTTGATTTTTAGAAATCATTTTAAAAATAAATTCTTTGTTTGTTTTTAAAATATTATCAATTTCTTTAAAAGTTATTTTTTTAAAACCACAAATATAAACAGTATTATTTTTATGTTTTATATAATAATTTTTATATCTAGAATTTATTATCAATTCTAGATTAAATTCAATGTCATCTAATTTATAAATCACTTAACAATCCTTAACATATCATATTTTTCTAATTTGATATCTGACTTGAATGAAACTATTTTTTTAGGATGTCTTGATTCGGTTATAGAGTTATTATCTTCATCAAATAAATTTGTAATTTCAATTGAAGTAGTATCTAAATTAGGTCCAAATATTTCAAACCTATCATTGATACTAAAAAAGTTTCTGCTTTCTAAATAACACATTTTTGTATCTTCACAGTAATCAACAACTAATCCTACAAATGTTTGAGATGGTATTTCGCTTCTTTTGTCATATAGCTGTTCATTTATAGATAAATCGCCGCTTAAAAATCCAGTTGATATTAATCTATTTTCTGCTTTTTTTATCTCCAACTTATATAATTCTGGATCTGAAATGCTACCTGTTTCATAATATTCATCAATCATTTTTCTATACGTTTTTACCACAGTTGCAATATAATGTATACTTTTCATTCTTCCTTCAATTTTAAAAGAATCAACTTTAGCATCTAATAGATCTTTAATATATTCAACAGCACATAAGTCTTTACTAGACATAGCAAAATACCCATCTAGGTTAACTTTAGAATCGTTTGAATATAAATCATAATTCCATCTACATGAATGCGCACAACCACCTCTATTAGCGTCTCTATTAGTCATATTGTTAGATAGTACACATCTACCACTATAACTAACACACATACCACCGTGTATAAAAACTTCTACTTCTAAATCTGTATTATCTTTAATATCTTTTATTTCTTCAACAGATAATTCTCTAGACAAAACTACTCTATCAGCATTATTTTCCTTATAAAAATCAACTGCTTTATTATTCATTATAGATTGTTGTGTAGATATATGCGCTTCCATCGATGTATACTTTTTAACACTTTCCAATATGTATACACTTGCACATATAATAGCATCAACTCCACATCTTTGTAAACTTTGTAAATGTTCTTGTAGACCATCTAAATCAATTTCATGCATAAGTATATTACATGTTACATGGACTTTAGCATTATGAGAGTGGGCGAACTCACAAGCCTCTTTTATTTGAGGATATTCAAAATTTGATGCTCTTGATCTAAGCGAGAAATTAGTCCCACCAATGAAAACTGCATCAGCACCATATAAAATAGCTATTTTAAGTTTTTCTAAATCTCCAGCTGGAGCCAATAATTCTACTTTTTTCATCTTGTATTTTCCTTTTGATAAACAGAATCTTCATACATGAAACCTTCTTCTATTTGTAATTCTAAATTGTCTATAGCTTCAATAGCTTTTTCTAAAGTAATAAGACCGTTTAAATATTTCAGGTATGTTTTAACTATAATTATAAAATCTGTTTCTTCTAAAAATAACGAATCCAAGAAAATATATCCAACATTTTTTAATATTTCTTTTTCTTTTAAAAAAGAAATAATATAATTTCTAAATAGAACTGTTCCATGTTCGTTTTCAACAGCATGATAATATTCATCTCTTGTTTCTTCTTTTAAGTAAGTATTTGCGTTACTTAAGATAGCATCAATATTAGAATGTTCTTTATATAACGATAGTAATTTTCTTCTTGAATAAAACATTTGTTGATATCCAAATACTTTACACCATGCCTTACTAGGATTAGTATTAACTATTTTTTCAATATCGTTCATGGTTATTTCTAATGATATAGAACATGCTTTCATATAATTTTTAATAAAGAATCCAAATTCTTTAGAATTAGTAATAGTAGTTACTGGATCATATACACCTTTAAATTCCATATTGTGTTTTTTTAAAAGTGTATGTACTCCAATATCAGAATAAATAAAATTTAC
>JBOFSX010000197.1:0-1798 GCA_051651765.1 Anaeroplasmataceae bacterium
TTAAAAGATATAGTTTTAAATGCTAAAATTGATAGAATAAATCAACCAGAAAAAGATGAAATTATATTAACTTTTAGAAAAGATAGAAAAAATCTTAAACTACTAATTTCTGCGTCTTCTAAATTCCCAAGAATTCATCTTACAAATACAAATAAGGTTAATCCACTTAAAGCTTCAACTTTTACAATGGTTTTAAGAAAATATTTAATTGGTGGTAAAATAACCTCTTTCGAACAATTAAATGGAGATCGTATTATAAAACTTAATATTGAATCTACTGATGAATTAGGTTTTGACAGTAAATATTTTTTAATTGTTGAAATAATGGGAAGACATAGCAACATAACACTTATTCGTGAACGTGATAATAAAGTAATGGAATGTATTAAACATATAACACCAGATATTAATAGTTTTAGAGTACTATATCCTGGAGTAAATTATATTTACCCACCAATTTCATCTAAACTTAATCCTTTTGATTTTACATTAGATGAGTTAACTAATTACTTTAATTCAAATGATTTAATTATGTCCGAATCTATTTTTAGCAGTGTCTTCACAGGCATAAGCAAAAGTTTATCATTAAATCTTTACAATTTGATGTCAACTACTAGCGAAAATATTACAATCAACACTTTTTATAGTTTTATTTTAGATTTTATTTTAACTTTAGATAATAATTTCTCATATACTATATACAAAACTGATACTTTATATAAAGATTTTTACTGTTTACCATTAAAAACTTTAGAAGATAACTATCAAGCTGTTAAATTTGATAATCCTGGAGAACTTCTAGAAGAATTTTTCTACATCCGTGATAAACAAGAAAGATTAAATAGTAGATCAATAGATATTCAAAGAATAATACAAACTAATATAGACAGATGTAATAAAAAGTCTAAAAAACTTTATTCTACTTTAGAAGAGTGCAGTCTAAAAGATGATTTCAAAATTAAAGGTGACTTATTGACTTCTTATATCTACACACTAAAAAAAGGAGATACAGAAGCAAATCTAGTTAACTTTTATAGTGAAAGCCAAGAATATTTAACAATTCCATTAGATGAATTTAAAACACCTTCAGAAAATATACAAACCTTTTATAAAAAATATAATAAGTATAAAAAATCTGAAGAATCAGCTATATTTCAACTAGAGCAAAATGAGAATGAGATAAACTATTTAAATTCTGTTATGACAAATATTCAAAATTGCGATACTTATATTGAAATAAATGATATTAGAAATGAATTAATAGAAACTGGATATGTTAAGTTTAAAAAACTTTCTAATAACAATAAAAGAGATAAGGCTTCTAAGCCACTTCATTTTGTTTCCTCAGATGGATTAGATATTTACGTAGGAAAAAATAATATTCAAAATGATTACTTAAGTTTAAAATTTGCAAACAATAATCATTTATGGTTCCATACTAAAAATATCCCAGGTTCACATGTAATAGTTGCATCACCTAATGTTCCTGATAGAACTATTGAAGAAGCTGCAATTTTAGCTGCTTATTATAGTAAAGCTAAAACAGGAACTAAAGTACCAGTTGATTATACTTTAGTTAAAAATCTAAAGAAGCCTAATGGAGCAAAACCTGGTATGGTTATTTATAATACTAACTATAGCCTATATACAGAACCTAGTGAGTATAATAATCTAGTACGAAAACTAAATAATATATCATCCAATAGTTAATTAGAACCTATAAAATTTATAGTTTAAAAGCAAAAGGTGCAATGTGATATTTAAATCACATTGCACCTTTTCAAATATGTTATATATT
>JBOFSX010000198.1:0-2789 GCA_051651765.1 Anaeroplasmataceae bacterium
AACTTCACCCATATAATTAATAGTACCAGTTCCAGCAATTAACAAGCCATTTGTTAGGTCATCATCAATTAGAGAATTCAAAACAGACAAGGATTGCAATAAACCGCCTGATGGACCTAACGACGTAGATGATTTAATATTAATTTTAGGAAATGAATCATCATAATTAATATCAAATTTATCATATGTTAAAAACGATTTATAATTAGATTCAGTAATTTTTACATCAACTTTTTTTTCATTTCTAATAACTTCAAAGTGATCATCTATTTTATAATTCTTAAAGGCGACATTAAATTCATCTATTTGATCTACAGTAATACCATTAACTGAAACGATAATGTCTCCAATTTGAAAATTTGAATATTTATTTATATATCTAACTATTTGTCCCTCATAACTATAAACAAGATTAATATCAGTATTTAATAAGTTAGCCATATTGTAAGATGCAATTAAACTTGATTCTATGCTTTGATTTTTTTGAATAATACCCATATCATATTGCTGTCCGTCAGTAAGATGAGTATAACTAGAAGAAATTTCTTCTACATCAAATTCTTCAATCCAATTACATAAAATATTCTGAAAAGGCGTAGATTTACTCATTACTCTTACATATGTTGTATTAAAACTACCTTCAGCTTTATTGGCAGAATCTATAGAAATTACAGAATTAACATTTGTTATTCCTCCATTAATTGTAATTTCCATATTAGTCCTAATTGTACATAAAAGCAAAATAACTATATTAGGTATAGTAATTACAAGTAATAAGACTTTATGTTTTTTTATTAAATCAATCATGGATATCAATGTGAATTTCTTTCATTTGAACAAACTCAACTCCAGATGCTTCAAATAACTTTTTACTAGCAATTGTATATATTCCATCTTTATATTTATCAGACATATATACAATCTTTTTTATACCACTTTGAATGATTAATTTTGCACATTCGTTACATGGAAATAAAGTTACATACATTATGGCATTTTCAACACTAGCTCTAGCATTTAAAATAGCATTAGGTTCTGCATGAACAACATAAGGATATTTTGTATCAAGCACATCTTTTTCCTTAGAGTTATCCCATGGAAATTCCTCATCAGAACAACCAGTAGGTAGCCCATTATAGCCTATACCTATTATTCTATTATTTTTATTAACTATACATGCACCAACTTTAGTATTAGGATCTTTACTTCTTTTAGAACTTAATACTGCAATGCCCATAAAGTATTCATCCCATGAAATATAATCTTTATCCATATATACTCCTTTAATTTTTAATTTGTATGTTTAAATCATTTAATTGAGTATCATCAACATCACCAGGACACTCCATCATTAAATCAGTACCATTTAACGTTTTAGGGAATGCGATAACATCTCTAATATTGTCTGTTTTAGTCATTAACATTACTATACGTTCTAAACCTAGACCGATACCACCATGTGGGGGAGTTCCATATTTAAGAGATTCAATAAAAAATCCAAATCTGTTGATAGCTTCCTCTTTACTAATCCCTATAATATCAAACATTTTACTTTGTAAATCTTCATTATAAATACGTAATGATCCAGAACCTAATTCATAGCCATTTAAAACTAAGTCATATGCATTCGCAAAACATTTGTCTTTATCAGTTTCAAGGTATTTAATACACTCTTCTTTTGGTGATGCAAATGGATTTGCTGAAAAATCATATTTTTTAGTTTCATCATTATATTCAAATATTGGAAAGTCTGTAACCCATAAAAATTCATAACTATCTTTATCAAATAATTGTAATTCATTTCCAATTAATTTTCTTAAAGCTCCAAGAGCTTTATTAACAATAGCTAGCTTGTCAGCAATAATAAATACCATATCATTGTCTTTTAGACCGTAGAAATTAATAATTTGTTTTTTACTTTCATCAGTTAAAAATTTATTTATTGAACCTGTTAATTCACCCTTTTCTAGCTTAATATAGGCTAGCCCATTAGCATTATTAACTTTCATTACTCTTGTATATTCATCTATCTGTTTTCTAGTATAATTAGCATTATTTACCACAATAGCTTTACAAGCTTCTTTATCATTTATAAAAGGTACATCCTTATATAAATCTTTAGATTCGATTAATTTCATATCAAACCTAATATCAGGTTTATCAGAACCATATAAATTTATACAATCAGAATATGTCATTCTTTTAAAGTTATTTTTAAAGTCGATATTCAGTATCTTTTTAAATACAAATTTAAACATTCTCTCAATAATATCTTGTATTTCTAATTCATTTAAAAAAGAAGTTTCGATATCAATTTGATTAAACTCTAATTGTCTATCTGCTCTTAAATCTTCATCTCTAAATGATTTTGCTATTTGAAAATATTTTTCAAATCCACTTATCATATATAGTTGTTTGAAAATTTGAGGAGATTGAGGCAATGCATAAAATTTACCTTTATGTAATCTTGAAGGCACTAAAAAGTCTCTAGCTCCTTCAGGTGTAGATTTAGCTAAGATAGGAGTTTCTAATTCTAAAAAATCATTTTCAACTAGAAATTCTCTAAAGGCATTAGTAATTTTAGATTTCATAACTAGGAAATTTTGCATTACTGGTCTTCTTAAATCTAGATATCTATATTTTAATCTTGTATCTTCTAAGGCATCAGTTTTGTCATTAATAATAATAGGAGGTTGTTTTGCTGTGTTTAAAATAGTTAATGTATTAACTATTACTTCTATTTCTCCAGTACTAATATTTTTATTATGACTTTCTCGTTCCACTACTAA
>JBOFSX010000199.1:0-2742 GCA_051651765.1 Anaeroplasmataceae bacterium
TATTATTGCAATAATGTGGTTTATAGATGACGGTTTAGTAAAAAACAAAAAATATTATAACCATGAAATGATTAATACAGATTATGAAAATGTTGATATGCACTTATTTTATGGTTCTGAATTTTTCAATTATATTAGTGGTGAAGATGTAGTGTGGAATGAAATTATTTCACACCTTAAAACGAATAGACTATCTAATTCTGCTGAAGTATTTACTATTCCTAGTTTTGGTGATAGTGATGAAATATATAAAGCGTTATTATCATTACCTCAAACACATTGGAATAAGCTATTATCTAATACTGATAAACATAATCTCATTCGTGAAGAATTATTTTCTAGTGGAGATAATTTGAAAAGAGCTAGGAAATTTTTAAATTTATAATTGTTGTATATATACCTCAAGAGTGGTATAATCTTAAATAAGAGGTGTAAAAATATGGAAGATATAATAAATAAAATTTTAAAAGGTGATACAATTGATGTTATGAAAGAAATTCCAGACAAAACATTTGATTTTTGTTTTGCTGATCCACCATATTTTATGCAAATAGAAGAGGGAAAAAAATTATATAGAGTAGAAGGAAAGGAATTTGAAGGTTGTGACGACGATTGGGATAAATTTCCTTCTATGAAAGCATATAATGAATGGACAAGAAAATGGTTATTCGAAGTAAAAAGATTGTTAAAAGATGATGGTGCAATATGTCTCATATCTGGAATGCAATCAATTTATGAAATTGGTGCTATTCTTAGAGAATTAGGGTATTGGGTTATCAATGATATAGTTTGGCAAAAAAGTAATCCTACACCTAACTTTGGTGGAACTAGACTTAATAATAGTCACGAGACTTTAATCTGGGCTACAAAATCTAAAAAATCAAAATTCACATTCAATTATAAAACAGGTAAAGAATTAAACGGCGGGAAACAAATGGGTTCGATATGGACGTTTCCTGTTTGTTCTGGTAATGAAAGATTAAGAGATGAAAACAATGAAAAAGTTCACAACACGCAAAAACCAATTTCTTTGTTATATAGGATTATGGTTTTGTTTACTAAAAAAGGAGATTTAGTATTGGATCCTTTCGGTGGTACTATGACCACTGGGGCTGTTGCTAAACAAACTGGTAGAAATTATACTATGATTGAACGAGATGATGAATACATTAAATATGGCGAAAAACGTTTAAAAAATGTTAAACAAATTATAGGAGATGTCGAAAATGCTATTTTTGATATCAAACCTATTAAAGTATCGATGAAAGAAATGATTGAAAATGGTTATTTTTTTTTGAATGAATTTTTTTATCATAAAAATGGAGAAAGAGCTATCCTTATAGATACAATGGGTAAACTTGAGTATAGAAATAATATTAAATCAATGCACGAAGTTGCTGGTAATATGATGGGATCTGAAAGAAGAGTAAATGCTTTTGATTATTTGTTTGTTCAAAGAAACAATAAAAAAATATCAATTAATGAAATAAGACGCTTATTTCGTTTAAATGAGCGATAGTTCGCTTCTGTCAAATTAAGTGAAATCAATCACTTTCTTTTTATGATTTCCAAAGTATATACACAGGTATTATATAATTTGTATGATGAGCAATTTTTCAATTTTCAGGCAACATGTTTAATCTTGGCGACTTTTCATAAAAGAGAAATTTTATATCTTATTAGAATTGTATCATTTACCTAATTCACTGACATACTAGAAGAATAGATTTATACAGCAGATATACTTTTCAATTCTATATTTTTATTAAAAATAATTGAAAATAATATGATATTAGCTTATTCCACCTTTTTTAGTCTTATGTCGACTTTTTGTCTTTTTAGCACATACCTATGGATGTTCTATAGGTGGTTTAAAAATATAGTTTTTCTTGATATGGGTATTGTCGAAGATGAACTTGATCCATTATTCAGAGATATAACTATTAAATTTATTTTTGATTGTATACTTATTGCAACGTGAGTTTTAAGGTATATCGGATATATCGAAATTTTATATTACTGAAGATACCTCATTGTAATCAGTCGGTATAGAACTTTTTATTAATAGAGAACGTGCTGGCAATCACCAAGTTATAATGTTTAATTATACAGAAAATGCATAATAGTACATTCTACAACATTTATCTTTAGCACAAGATGCCCCAAAAATAGCACGGCATTTGAGAAATACTTTGTATTTACTTATATATTGTCAAATAATAAATGTATAGTAGCAACGAGTTATGAAAATAATGGTAAAGTTTTTTGGAATTGAAACTATTATTGTCTTTCAAAACAAAAAAGGTATCAAAAAACAATTCTTGTAGATTTTTTTATAAATTGAGAGTTATCTGAGTTAGTTCATGATTTAAGTGAAACAATATTTTTATCAATTCAATTAATGCATTTGAGATTAATGGACTTATGATGACTCTCGTTTAAATGGAAGGAATAAAAATATTGATACTTATGACGCAGGAGTATTTTTTGATAAAGTTTGATGTTTTCTAAGCTAGAAGTCTAGCTTTCTATTGTCGTTATATTATTAAGTCATCAATTTAACAAGGACTTCGTATAAAATGTATTGCTGAAGTTGCATATTTAATTATAGTAGATGAACCTATTTCAATTATTGTTGATTAATTTTTAGCAGATGATGAGTATAAGTTAATTATTTTTGTTATAAAATATTTTAATTTCAAACGATAAAATATAAGAAAAAAATTGAACTTATACAAGTTA
>JBOFSX010000200.1:0-4563 GCA_051651765.1 Anaeroplasmataceae bacterium
ATTATCTAGTACTTTAACACACGTTATAGCTACACAATATATAGATTATGTGCCAAATAACTTTAATAACGTGGTCATAATTGATATAGGTAATGGTACAAAGGTTACTTCAATGTAGAGGACAATTTGTGAAATGATTGCATTAGATAGAAGTGACGATTTTTATAATAGAAACTATAATTAACTACTCAGATGAGTATAAT
The DNA here is from genome assembly GCA_051651765.1 of Anaeroplasmataceae bacterium. Lineage (GTDB taxonomy): Bacteria > Bacillota_I > Bacilli_A > Acholeplasmatales > Anaeroplasmataceae > JBOFSX01. The sequence continues at coordinate 204 of JBOFSX010000200.1, forward strand.
TTAGACGACCTGAAGAATTCAGCAATAAAATATAATGTAGTTACTAAGTTGCATGAATTTCTGGACGACCTAGATGATTACTTTAATTATTAAGAAGAGATACAGATGGAGAATTTAAATAGTTTTAGTAGAAATAAAGTAGAAAGACCTACAAAAGAAATAATAGATTCTATAAATCTAAATCTAGGTTTTGGAATTTATGTTACACCAAATGATTTTGAAAAACATGTTAAAGGACACGAGAAGTCTGTATATCATGACCTACAAATGGGTTATATCTGTATAGTTACAGAAGGCATCTTAGACTTTTGTCACTACGGTCCTAAAGGATTAAGTAGTATAAGACCCAGCACATTTGAAAATAATTACAGTCTTTCTTTTTGTGAAGGTAGTTACTGCTATAATTCTAAGGTACACGAACCTGTGGAAGTTCATGAAAGTCTTTGCCTTTATTATGGAACCTATACAGGTAAGTATGCAGTATGCGTATGTGATTGCGATGGCAGTAAAGATTATGGTAGTACGCAAGAGTATGTTTTACTTACAAAAGAAGATGCCAAAGTACTAAATAAGGAGGTCTAGTATATGGACTCACAACAACTATCAGATCTGTTCACTGCCGACGCCTTTGAACCAAATCCTAATACAGTAAATAGTATGTTCATTATCTTAGCGATAATTATGATAACTGTGACATTAGTTTATATTATTTCAAAAGTAATAAATAACATATTGAAAAGATATAGAAAAATAAATAGAAAGAAGGTTTAGTTTATGGAACACAATGAATTAAATATATCACTCCCAAGAACAATGGATTACTTCTTTTCACAAGGAGAGTTTACATGTAACAACAAAGGAGACTTTTATTTTAATGGAGCAGGAGCCAGAAGTAGTTGGTTCTTTGTAAAAGTAGTTGGTTCAAAGTTGATAGAAATATCTAGAGATGATTACAATAAAATAGATATTACAGAAAAATTAAGATTCACAAGCTACAAGAATATGGTAAAAACTAGAGACTATACTTCAGGAGGCATTGTAGTAAATTTCGATATATTTATAAGAAGATTTAGCAAAGAGTTAGGTATGTCTTTAATTACTCACAAGGTAGCAGTATAATTATTAATAGAGTACATACTGGATAGATGTGTACTCAATTTAATAATTATATAAATTGAATAAAATTTAAAGAGAGGATGATAATAATGACTAGTATTAATTCTTTTAGTAAACCGAGTAATACTGTACTTAATAAAGAGTACATAGATAGAATAATAAATGATTTAAATACAGTACTGATGAAGAAAAATAAATCTCTTACAATAACTATTTATGGCGGAAGTTGTCTATGTTTACTGAATAAGTTTAGAGATAGTACCTATGATATAGATACTTTATCCGATGATAACCTTTTACTAGAGGAGTGTATATCTGAACTAAAACTAACTAAAGATTTGATAAATACTGAGATAGAAGTATTTATAAATAGAAATGAATCACTAGAACTTTATAAGGATTTAGGGAGCCTAAAAGTTTATTTACCTACTTTAGATTATCTATTAGCAATGAAGATAAGAGCTAGTAGGGCAAAGGATAGGAATGATATTAAGTTACTATTGAAAGAGCTATCTGTACTAGACCTAAAGAGCGTAAAGGAACTTTTTACAAGATACTACTCACCTGTACAATTTAATGTTCAAAAAACTAAGTATATAATTAACATTCTGAAGGAGATAGTATAATGACTTCATATGAGTTCTTTTGTTCTTTAGAAGACTTCTCTCTAGAGGATGTAGTAAATTGTTTTATAGAAGAATTTAAACAGTATAGACTAAGTGCAAAGATAATAGTGCTTAGAGATGAGCCGATTAGGTTAAGGGGGACTAAAGAACATAGAGCTTTTTACTGTGCACTATGTGAGTTTTACTGTAATTGGTATCATTTAGAAATACCTCAATGGGTGAATAAAGATGATTATGTTTTAAAGGAAACTTATCATCCATTTGGGACATTATATGATTTTAATAAATCACCAGTAGAATTCAGAAAAAGAAATATAAGTATAGGACCAAATGATATAGTACAAGTGTAGAATAGTGTAAGAAAATAGATACTAAATTCTACACTATTTATATATTCGAGCTAGAGTAAATCTATACGCTATACAAATGATAAGGAGCAAATAATAATGAAAAAAGACTATTTAATGATGCATAAAGAAAATACAAAAGAAATTATTACAAGTGTAAATTTCAAAGATAAACTTAAAGAGTTACTTGTAAAAACCTTTTCATACGAGGACTTGCATGTAAGAACTGATGAGATAAATGTATATATAAAGTTTGATAATAATCATACTAATGTAGTAGTAAATTTTATAGGCTGTGACAGGAATTTTATTGATTTCACTCTATTCAAGATAAGAGAATTAAGATACAGTATGACTAATTATTATAAAGATCCTATAGTTTCAATAGAGTGTATAAGGATGAGCTTGGAGTATTTATCTAGTGTTCATTGTATAGGGCTAGATGTAGATAAGATGATAAGTAAATTAAGAATGCCAAGATACGGTACTATTGATAGATCAAAACTACCTTCAGAATAGATATAATAAGAGGTGAGTTAAAAAACATTTTAAGAGAAGAATACTATTAATAGTTATATAGTAATAGAGATAATAGTATGTATCTTTGTATTCTCACTAACAAGAAATACAGATGCTTATGTATAATTATAGTAAATATTAATACAAATATATTATATAAGAGCTTTAACTTTATTAATAGTTTTACACATTCAATAATACTTGTCACGACATTACATGATGGGAGATTAAATAGTATGGACAGGCTAAATAAATTTCAAAATGTAGAAGCTAAATCATTAGATAATAGTAAAGCTATAGACAGGACACTATTATATAGATTATTTGAGGAAATAAATGAAGGTCTTATTGAAAATGGGATTCATCTAGATTTATGTATATACGGTGGAAGTTTAATGACTTTACTTTATAGTCAAAGGATTAGTACCATGGATATTGATTGTGTATTTAATACAGATGACTCGATCGTATTAGAATTGATATTAAAGAATATAGGATCTAAATATAATCTTAGAAGAGATTGGTTTAACTCTGAAGTTAAGCTACCTCTAGAAACGCTATCAAAGGAAGAGAAGATTTCTTATAAGACTCTCTCTAACCTAAACATTAACGTGTGTTCAAAGGAGCAATTACTTGCTATGAAAATAGTAGCCAGTAGAGCAGAGCCTTCTCACGATTTTAATGATTGTGTTTTATTATGTAAGGATTTAGAGATAGAGGACCTAAAGGATCTAAAGAGTGTAATCTCAGAATTCATATCTTTTGATATATTAAAAATGAGACACTTAAGATTCATAAAAGAGTTAGGATTAGAACTTGGAGGAGATTGGTCATGGCGATAGTAGGCAATGAATACATAAAAATGATTTATAATATTAAAGCTGATATAAATCATAAGATATGTGAAACTCTCGATTACATTTATACTGAAGATTATAAGTTATTTGATGAGGTTGATTTAGATCTATTAAATGAAGATGAGCATTTCTATGTAACTTGCTGTAGTGCTTTAATAATATGGAACTTAAAAAGAGTTAATCAAACTGATAGAATACCAAAATGGTGCTTTGACGATAGATTAATTCTAAAGAAGTTATATGTATTCGGAAGACAGTATAGACACCGGGATATGAATTTCGTAGCACTACTATTAAAGTCACCAAGTGAGTTCACCTACAAAAAAGTAATATTTGATCCAGATAGTTTAGTACGTTATTAGTGCAGAAAGGAGTCGATATTATGTTAGATTTTAAAGATGATATTAACATTAAGACTATAGTAGACATTCTAAAGAAAAATGATATAAAACTATGTTATCTTTTTGGAAGCTATGGTACAGAAGATTACAAAGTAGGTGAGTCTGATATTGATATAGCAATAGTTACAGATAAAGACTATTTAACTATATCAGGTATAGCAGATGAATTAGAGACCATTACTAGATTAAAAATAGACTTAGTTAGACTAGATAAGATTCATCTAATTATACAACTCATTATAGCTAATGAGGGTATAATACTTATAGACACTTGTAAAGAGTACAAGGAAGAATTCCTAGAAAGGGTAGGTAATTGGTACAAAACAGGTTACTCATTTTGGTGTAAAATAAATAAAACGGAGGAATATCCATGGTACAGGTAAATAATAAAAGATTCTAAGTAATAGTAGAAAATACTTCAGTAAATGTATTTAGAAACAGGAGGAGATAGCCCTATGGAGAAATTAAATTCATTCAATAAAGCCAACAAGATA
>JBOFSX010000201.1:0-2346 GCA_051651765.1 Anaeroplasmataceae bacterium
AAAAGTAGTATAATGTTTATGAAAATAATTGGAATAACAGGAATGATTGCTAGTGGAAAAAGTACAGTCGAAAATTATATTAAATCATTAGGTTATGAAGTCATAGATGCTGACGAAGTGTATCATTGGCTATTGAGTAACTCAGGTGAGTTAAATCGAATACTTGTAGATACATTTGGTAAAGATATTTTGGATGAATTTAATAATATTAATACTAAACTGTTGTATAATGTTTTAAATAAACAGGCTGATAAATTTGAGTTATTAAATTCAATTACACATCCTTTTATATTAACGGAAATTAAAAGAAGAATTAATTTTTTAAGTCATAAATATATATTTATTTCAGTTCCTTTATTATTTGAATCTAATTTTGATATTTTGTGTGATATAATAATTTACACTAAATCTAATTATGAAATCAATATATCTAGACTAATGAATAGAGATAAATTAACACATGAAGAAGCTGATGTAAAATTATCTAAGTTTTATTCATTTGAAAATATTAAGAATAAAATTGATTTTACAATTGATAATTCTAATTCAATAGAAAATACAAAAAAACAAGTAGATGAAATTTTGAAAAAAATTACATCAGTATAATTTGTAATAACATTAAAGAAAGGTCAAGGATTAATATGAATAACTTACAAAGAACTGATCAATTAACAATATATTCAAAAACACCATTATCCTTAACAGACTTTAATGTTGTTAATCTTTTATATCAACCTATTTTAGGTTCTGAAACAACTGGTATGTATCTGCTTTTTTGTTCTTTACTTAATAGAGATACTTTAAAATCTAGCACTTTTATACATTCAAATATATTTGACTTATTATCAATTGATATAGATAGTTTTTTAGTTTATAGAAAAAAATTAGAAGGTATTGGCTTAATTGAAACTTATTTTAAAAATGATTCGTATAATATATTATTAGTTGCACCATTATCGCCATATCAATTTTTTAACGATTCTATATTTTCTTCATTTTTAAATGAGAAAATAGGGGATGGTTTATTTAATTGTCTTAGAGATTCTTTTGAAGTAGCTAAATTCGAAAAAAAATCTTTTAAAAAGATTACAGAAACATTTGAAAATGTTTTTAAAAGTATAAAGGTTGAAGAAAAAGAAATTAAAGAAAACCTTATTGATCAAATTAGAGCTTCAATTGTAAAAGTTAAAGCAAATAAATTTGATTATAATGAATTTTTAAAACAAATTGATCAAAATAAAATTGAAAATAACTTTATATCAAAATTCGAAAAACTTATAAGAGAACAGTTTTTTCTTTACGGTTTAACTTTAGAAGAAATGATAAGTATTTACGATAAATCTGAAAATCAACTAGGTATGTTTAATCCTACTTTGTTTAAAACAAATATAAAAAAATATTTTGAGCTTAAAAATAATAATTCGAAAATTGGATTATCTGTAGAAGATGGTATAAGTGATTGGAAATATGAAACTGAATTTCAGACATTTATTAGTCTGGATACAAGAACACTTATCCAACATTATTATCAAGATTTACTTGAAAGCAGCAGTTGGAATAAGATTGTTACACTAAAAGAAACTCTTGGAATAAGTCATGGTCTATTTAATATACTTTTAATAGATGTACTTAATACACTTAAAGGTGAATTACCGTCTATTAATTACTTTAAAAAAGTATTAAATACCTATAATGAAAAAGGATTAGAAGATGAAAGAAATGCTTTCGTTTATTTTTTAACTAAAAATAATCAAGATTCAAAATCAGGTAGTTCAATAAATAAAACTACTTATAATAAAAAGCCTCGAAGGGTTAAAAGAAGTAAAGAAGTAGATGAAATGATCAAAGAATATGAAGAGAATCTTATGGAAGGAGTTAATTTTATATAATGAATAAAATTGAATTTAAATTTGATGTTAATGAAATTAACAAACTTGTAAAAGACGTACAAAAAAACATGAACCTTGGTAACTTTACAGTAAATGAAGATAATGTTAATTTATTGTTTATATGTGAACTAGAAAATCAAAACTGCATAAAATGCAAATCTATTAATGATTGTAAAAATTCTAATATTGGGTATAAAAGAGTTCCAATAAATCAAAATGGAACAATATTTGAAAAAGCTGTTGCTTGTGATTATAAGAAAAGTGCAAATAGAACATCCCATAGTAAATCTTTAATTAAAAGTTTTTATGCATCAAGTTCTATTTTGAACAATACAGTTAATGAATTGTATAAAGAAACAGATACTCAAAAAAAATGTCATGACTACTATAATAAATTGGAAAAGAATTTGAAGTCTAATAAAAAAATTGAAAAAGGTTTATATTTGTATGGTCAATT
>JBOFSX010000202.1:0-17726 GCA_051651765.1 Anaeroplasmataceae bacterium
ATAACACCTGTAATGTCTGTTGTACGGAAATAGAATTGAGGACGATAGTTAGAGAAGAATGGAGTATGACGTCCACCCTCTTCTTTGCTAAGTACATAAACTTGAGCAGTGAATTTGAAGTGAGGTTTAACTGACCCTGGTTTAGCTAAAACTTGACCTCTTTGGATATTATCACGAGTAACACCACGTAATAAAGCTCCAATGTTGTCTCCAGCTTCAGCATAGTCTAATAATTTACGGAACATTTCAACTCCAGTACAAACTGTAGATTGAGTATCTCTGATACCGATAATTTCAACTGTTTCACCAACTTTGATTTGTCCACGTTCAACACGTCCTGTAGCAACTGTACCACGACCTGTAATTGTGAAAACATCTTCAACTGGCATTAAGAATGGTTTTTCTTTATCTCTAATAGGTGTTTCGATATATGAATCAACAGCGTCCATTAATTCTTCAACTTTAGCAACCCATTTTTCTTGACCTTGTAAAGCACCTAATGCTGATCCACGGATGAAAGGAATATCATCTCCTGGGAATTCATATTCGCTTAATAATTCACGAATATCCATTTCAACTAAATCGATAAATTCTTCATCATCGATCATATCGCATTTGTTTAAGAATACAACTAATCTAGGTACTCCAACTTGTTTAGAAAGTAATATATGTTCACGAGTTTGAGGCATAGCTCCATCAGCAGCTGATACAACTAAGATTCCTCCGTCCATTTGAGCAGCACCTGTGATCATGTTTTTAACGTAGTCAGCATGTCCTGGGCAGTCAACGTGTGCGTAGTGACGAGCGTCAGTTTCATATTCAACGTGAGCTGTATTAATTGTAATACCACGTTCTCTTTCTTCTGGTGCACCGTCGATTTGGTCATAAGCCATAGCTTTTGCATGACCTTTTTTAGCTAAAACGTTAGTGATAGCTGCTGTTAACGTAGTTTTTCCGTGGTCAACGTGTCCGATTGTTCCGATGTTAACGTGAGGTTTGTTACGTTCAAATTTTTCTTTTGCCATTAGTAATGGTCCTCCTGTATAATAAATTTTTTTTATTTTTAAGTCTTTTTAATTTTAACTTAAATTTGTTGTAAAATCAATAGTGAAATTACTACCCGCGTTTTTTAACTATCTCTTCTTGGATAGAACGTGGACAAGCTTCATAGTGATCCATTTGCATAATAAATGTACCACGACCTTGTGAGTTAGAACGTAGAGATGTTGCATATCCGAACATTTCAGATAATGGAACATAAGCTCTAATATTCATTGCGTTTCCGCGACGTTCTTGTGATTCTAATCTACCTCTACGGCTAGTTAAATCTCCAATAACGTTTCCTACATAATCTTCAGGAACAATAACGTCAACTTCCATTATTGGTTCAAGTAAAGCTGGTTTACATTTTTCTTTACAAGCTTTAAGAGCCATAGAAGCAGCTATTTTGTAAGCCATTTCTGATGAATCGACATCATGGTAAGAACCATCAAATAATGTACACTTAATATCAATAACTGGATAACCAGCTAAGATACCATTAGGTATTGCTTCTTGTAATCCTTTATCAGTTACAGGAATGTATTCTCTAGGAACAGTTCCTCCAACGATACCATCAACGAACTCATATCCTTTTTCAGGATTTGGTTCAAATTTAATCCAAACATGTCCATATTGACCACGTCCACCAGATTGTCTAATGAATTTACCTTCAACTTCAGCAGGTACTGTAATAGTTTCTCTATAAGAAACTTGAGGAGCACCAACATTAGCTTCAACGTTAAATTCACGTTTCATACGGTCAACGATAATATCAAGATGAAGTTCACCCATACCAGCAATAATTGTTTGTCCTGTTTCAGTATCTGTAAAAGTTCTGAAAGTTGGATCTTCTTCTGCTAGTTTGATTAATGCTTGAGTCATTTTATCTTGGTCCGCTTTTGTTTTAGGTTCAACAGCAACATTAATAACTGGTTCAGGGAAAACCATAGATTCTAAAATTAGGTCTCCTTTTTCAACTGTTAATGTATCTCCTGTTGTAGTACCTTTAAATCCTACAGCTGCAGCTATATCTCCTGAATAAACCTCTTTGATTTCTTCACGGCTATTAGCATGCATTTGCATGATACGTCCAAGTCTTTCTTTTGTTTGTTTAGTTGTGTTAAGTACATAAGATCCTGAAGAAATTGTACCAGCATAAACTCTAAAGTAAGTAAGTTTTCCAACAAATGGATCTGTTACAACTTTAAATGCTAATGCAGCAAAAGGTGCAGTATCTGAAGGAGTAATTTCTACTTCTGTACCGTCTTCAGTATGACCAACGATAGCTCCAACATCAACTGGAGAAGGTAAGTATGCGATAACAGCATCTAACATAAGTTTAACACCAATGTTTTTAAAAGCTGATCCACATAATACTGGGAAGAATTCTACTGATAAAGTAGCTTTTCTAATCACTTCTCTAATTTTATCATTACTTATTTCTTCACCATCAAGGTAAGCCATCATAACTTCTTCATCAAATTCAGAAATAGTTTCGATTAACTCAGCCCTTTTAAGTTGACAAGTTTCAAGTAAGTCAGCAGGGATTTCTCCTATTGTATATGACTCTTCTTTATCTCCTGTATAGAAATATGCTTTCATTTCGATTAAGTCGATTTGACCTTTAAAATCATCTTCAGCACCAATTGGCCATTGGATAGCAGCTGCTTTAGCACCTAATCTATCAATGATTGTTCCGATTGAATATTCATAGTCAGCACCAGTTTTGTCCATTTTATTAACGAAAACAATTCTAGGTACATTATAATCAGTAGCTTGTCTCCAAACAGTTTCTGTTTGAGGTTCAACACCAGCTTGACCATCAAGAACTGCAACAGCTCCATCAAGTACTCTTAAACTACGAGAAACTTCAACAGTGAAGTCAACATGGCCTGGAGTATCGATGATGTTTACACGGTATCCATTCCATACTGCAGTTGTTGCCGCAGAAGTAATTGTGATACCTCTTTCTTTTTCCTGTTCCATAAAGTCCATAACTGAAGCCCCATCATGAGTTTCTCCAATTTTATGAATTTTTCCTGTATGGAAAAGGATTCTTTCAGTTGTTGTTGTTTTACCAGCATCTATATGAGCCATGATACCGATATTACGAGTGTTATTTAATGTAAATTCTCTAGCCATATCTAATTATCCTTTCTCAATTAAAAGCGGTAATGTGCATAAGCTTTATTAGCTTCAGCCATTCTATGTGTATCTTCACGTTTTTTAACAGAAGCTCCTTGTCCATTAGCAGCATCCATGATTTCTTTTGATAATCTTTCTTCCATAGTCTTTTCATTACGTAGACGAGAATATTTGATTAACCATCTTAAACCTAACGTTTGTTTTCTTTCAGGTCTAACTTCTACTGGTACTTGATAGTTTTGTCCACCGATACGACGGCTTCTAACTTCAACAACTGGCATAATGTTATTCATAGCAGTATTAAATACTTCTAATGGATCTTGACCTGTAACTTTTTTAACATTTTCAAGTGCATTATATAAAATACTTTGAGCAGTTCCTTTTTTACCATCTAACATGATTGAATTGATAATTCTTGTAACCATCTTAGAACCATAAATTGGATCTGGAAGTACGTCTCTTTTAGCAATGTGTCCCTTACGAGGCATATTTGTTTCCTCCTTATAAAATTATAGTTTATTAATCGATTTATTACTTTTTAGCAGCTTTAGGTCTCTTAGCACCATATTTTGAACGTGATTGTAATCTATTAGCAACACCAGTTGAATCTAGCGCACCACGAACGATATGATAACGAACCCCAGGTAAATCTTTAACACGTCCACCACGAATTAAAACACTACTGTGTTCTTGAAGTGAATGCCCGATTCCAGGGATATATGCTGTAACCTCAATACCGTTAGATAATCTAACACGAGCGTATTTTCTTAAAGCTGAGTTTGGTTTTTTAGGTGTCATTGTAGTAACACGAGTACAAACTCCTCTTTTTTGAGGTGAGTTGATTTTAGTGTAACGTTTTTTTAAAGAGTTAAATCCTACACTTAAATGTGGTGATTTAGATTTTGTTGTTTTATCTTCTCTTCCTTTACGAACTAATTGTGCAATTGTTGGCATATTGTAAGTCTCCTTCCTGTCTAAAAGACAATTTGCAAAAAGTAATTTTTCGCAGCATTACCATTTTACAACATAAATAAACTATAGTCAATAAGTTTATGCAACTTTTTTTACACTATACACCAAAGGCAGTGTACATATAAAATAACGCTATATCGTTATTATTATATTTTACTAAAATTAAAATAGTAGTACACGTATATCGGTGAACCGTAAATTATGATAAAAAAATAGAGACAAAGTCTCTATTTTAATATAATTTATTATTATTTTTGATTAGTCTATTATAACTTCTTCTTCTACAAAGTCATCTTCTAAACAATCATCACATTCTTCATCTATTTCGAATAAATCATCAAGATCAAGATTACTAGATTCTTTTTCTAAAGAGACTTTATACTCTGACTCATTGAAATCAAATTGATCTAAAGAATCGTCCATATCATCTAAGGGTCTATGTTCGCATTCAAATGATTCTTCTACTAATACACCTGTACCAGCTGGAATTAATCCACCAATTAAGATATTTTCTTTTAATCCAACTAGATTATCAGCTTTACCTTTAATTGCAGCATCAGTAAGTATTTTAGTAGTTTGTTGGAATGAAGCAGCACTTAAGAATGATTTAGAAGCCATGGCAGCTTTAGTTATACCTAATACAAGTGGTTTTGCAGTTGGTAATAAAGTACCATTATTTTCTAATACGTCCATAACAGCTTCTTCTAATTCACTTGTAGAAATGATTCTACCAGGAAGTAAGCTTGAGCTTCCTTCATTATCGATTCTAAATCTACCTGTCATTTGTTTAACGATTATCTCGATATGTTTATCTGAAATCTCAACTCCTTGAGAACGATAAACTTTTTGAACTTCTTCAATAATATAAGTTTGTACAGCAACAGTATCTTTGATACGTAATATTTCAGCAGGAGCTAAAGGTCCTTTAGTAAGTCTATCACCACGTTTAACAACACTACCAACTTCAACATTACGTTCAGCTGTTGCTTCAACCATAGTTTTTTTATCAACACCACTGTTATCAGTGATCATGATTTCAACACCACTTGAACTTGCTGTGATTGATTTAACAACCCCATCAACTTCAGACATAGTGGCTTTACCTTTAGGTTTACTTCTCGACTCAAATAATTCTTGAATACGAGGAAGACCCTGTGTAATATCCGATGTAGAAGCAACCCCACCTGTATGGAATGTTCTCATCGTTAACTGAGTACCAGGTTCACCGATAGATTGAGCGGCTATTGTACCAACAGCTTCCCCAACTTCGATTACTGTATTAGTTGCAAGGTTTCTACCATAACATTTAATACATACACCAATTTTACTATTACATGTAATATTTGAACGAATAGTTGCTTTTTCAATATCAGCTGCATCTATAATATCTGCTAAGTCTTCGTCAACTAATTGATTTCTAGTTGCTATTACTTCTCCATTAGCATTTACTACATCTTTAGCTAAATAACGTCCTACTAATCTTTCTTTTAATTTAACAATTACTTTTCCATCATCAGCAAGAATATCAGCGACTTCAAATCCATTATATGTTCCACAATCATCTTCTGAAACTATAACATCTTGTGAAACGTCTACTAGTCTTCTTGTTAGGTAACCAGATTCTGCAGTTTTAAGCGCTGTATCAGTAGATCCTTTTCTCGCACCATGAGTAGAGATAAAGAATTCAGATACACTTAAACCTTCTCTAAAGTTAGCCTTAACAGGAACTTCAATAACGTCACCCGTTGTATTGTTCATAAGTCCACGCATCCCTGCTAACTGAGCAAAGTTTGATGCACTACCCCTAGAACCAGAGTCAGCCATCATGAAAATATGATTATCTTTTTCTTTTTGTAAATCTTTCCATAACCCGTCTTGAATTTCATTACGAGTTCTAGCCCATTCTCTTTCGATAAGGTTAGATTTTTCTTTTGAAGTAAGTAGACCATCTTTATAAAAACCATTAATATTAGCAACATTAGTTTCAGCTATATTAATTAATTCTTCTTTTTTCTCATATACTGTTACGTCTGATGCACTTATAGTAATACCAGATACAGTTGAGTAATGGAAACCTAAATCTTTAAGTTTATCAAGCATTTTAGATGTTTCAGTAATTTTATATCTTTTAAATACTTCCGCAATTATTCTTGACACATATTTTTTCTTAAAAGGATCAACTTCTGCACGAGAAATAAATTCATCAAAAGCTTGTTTAGTTGAAGGTTTTAAAAAATATTTATCAGGAGTACTCATTGTAAGATTTGATTCAGTTGGTTCATTTAAATAAGGAAACTCAACTGGTAAAATATTATTAAAAATCATTTTACCTACAGTAGTATATAAATACTTACCTTCGATATTTACATTTTTAAATTTTGAACTTGGTAAAGACTTAGGATCAATAAAGATACGAGAATGTAAAGTTATTTCATTATTTTTGTAGGCTAACTCAGCTTCATTAAAATCTTTGAAAAATTTACCTTCCCCAATTTTACCTTGTCTTTCAAGAGTAAGGTAATAGTTACCTAATACCATATCTTGAGATGGAGCAACAACTGGTTTACCATCTTTAGGATTTAGAATATTGTTAGAAGCTAACATTAATAATCTTGCTTCCGCTTGTGCTTCATGACTTAAAGGAACATGGACAGCCATTTGATCACCGTCAAAGTCAGCATTAAATGCAGTTGTAACAAGTGGATGTAGTCTAATAGCTTTACCTTCAATTAAGATAGGTTCGAAAGCTTGAATACCTAATCTATGAAGAGTTGGAGCTCTGTTTAATAAAACAGGATGTTCTCTAATAACTTCTTCTAAGATTTTCCAAACAGAATCTTGTTGTTCATCGCAAATCTTTTTAGCAGCACTAATAGAATTACCAGCATTAATTAACTCTCTTAAAACGAATGGTTTAAATAAAGTTAATGCCATTTCTTTAGGAATACCACATTGATACATTTTTAAATCAGGTCCAACAATAATAACTGAACGTCCTGAATAATCTACCCTTTTACCTAGTAAGTTTTGTCTAAATCGACCTTGTTTACCTCTAAGCATGTCAGATAAACTCTTAAGTAATCTATTTTTACTAACTGCACCTTTTTTACCTCTTTTAGAGTTATCAATTAATGAGTCAACAGCTTCTTGTAATAATCTTTTTTCATTTTTAACAATTAAACTGATTGCATTAGTTTGAATTTTTTTAAGTCTTGTATTTCTATTTAAAATTCTTCTATATAAATCATTTAAGTCAGTAGTAGCAAATCTACCTCCGTCTAATTGAACCATTGGTCTAATATCCGGTGGAATAACTGGAAGTACTTTTAAAACCATCCACTCTGGTTTGTTGTCAGAGTAATAGAATGACTCCATAACTTCAAGTCTTTTGATAACTTTTTCTTTCTTTTGTTTAGTTGTTGTTTTAAGTTTTTTTCTAAGTCTAGTAACTTCTTTTTCTAAATCAATTTCTTTAAGTAGTTCTAAAATTGCTTCAGCACCAGTACCAGCTTTAAATTGTCCTTGATATTTATCAAAGTTTGTTTGATATTCTTGCTCACTTAATATTTGACCTTTTTTAAGGTTAGTATTTTTAGGATCTAAAACGATATAAGATACTAAGTATACTACTTCTTCTAATTGTCTAGTTTTAAGGTCTAAAAGTATTGCTAATTTTGAAGGTACATTTCTTAAGTACCAAACATGAACAACAGGACTAGCTAATTCAATATGTCCCATTCTTTCTCTACGTACTTTAGATTCAGTGATTTCAACACCACATTTATCACAGATCTTACCTTTTACATCACTTCTTTTTGATTTTCCACATGAACATTGATAGTCTTTAACTGGTCCAAATATTCTTTCACAAAAAAGTCCATCTGGTTCAGGTTTAAGTGTTCTATAATTTATTGTTTCATGTTTTTTTACTTCACCATGAGACCATGATTTTATTTCTTCAGGAGAAGCTAATCTTATTCTTATATATTTATAGTTTTTACTCATAGAAAATCTCCTTAACCATTGTATTTATTAAAATGTTCATCATCGTTTAAATCAACAAGTGATTTATTTACTTCGTTTTCTCCATCTTGATTAATTAACTCAACATGTAAACCTAGTGCTTGGAATTCTCTTGTTAAAACTCTAAAAGATTCAGGAACATTAGATCCAGGTACTGTTTGACCATCAACAATAGCTTTATGAACTTTATTTCTACCAACCATATCATCTGATTTAACAGTCATCATTTCTTGTAATGTGTGTGCAGCACCATAAGCTTCAAGTGCCCAAACTTCCATTTCCCCAAAACGTTGTCCACCATTTTGAGCTTTACCACCCATTGGTTGTTGTGTAACAAGTGTATACGGTCCGATGTTTCTTGCATGTAGTTTATCATCAACCATGTGACTCAGTTTAATCATATACATGATACCAACAGTGATTTTGTTATCAAAAGGCTCACCACTTCTACCGTCATATAATTGAACTTTACCATCTATTTGAAGACCAGCTTCAATCATGATTTCTTCTAAATCTTCTTTAGTAACACCATCAAATACTGGAGTAGCTATTTTTAGACCTAATTTTTGTGCAGCAATACCTAAATGAACTTCTAGAACTTGCCCGATGTTCATACGTGAAGGTACCCCTTGTGGGTTAAGCATAATATCTAATGGTTGTCCATCAGCTGTAAATGGCATATCTTCTTGAGGTAAAATTTTAGAAATAACACCTTTGTTACCGTGTCTTCCGGCCATTTTATCTCCTTCAGAGATTTTACGTTTGTGTACTATATAAACTCTTACTCCTTCCTTAACACCTGGTGGTAACTCGTCACCGTTTTCTTTTTTGAAATGTTGAACGCTTTGTACTACTCCGCCTCCACCATGTTCTACTCTTAGTGATGTGTCTCTAACATCTCTAGACTTTTCACCAAAGATAGCTAATAATAATTTTTCTTCAGCAGTAGGATCGCTTTGTCCTTTAGGTGTAACTTTACCTACAAGAATGTCACCTTCTTTTACTTCTGTACCTGGAATTATAACTCCCATTTCATCTAAGTATCTTAAAGCTTCATTTCCAACATTTGGAATATCTCTTGTAAACTCTTCTTTACCTAATTTAGTATCTCTACATTGAAGTTCTACTTCTTCGATATGTACCGATGTATAAACATCATTTTTAACTAAGCTTTCGCTCATGATAACAGCATCCTCGAAGTTATATCCATCCCAAGTCATGAAACCAACTCTTACATTTCTACCAAGAGCTAATTCTCCATTTTGCATAGATTGACCATCAGCAAGAATATCACCTTTTGATACTTCTTCACCAACTTTAACGATTGGTCTTTGCCAAACAGTTGTAGATGAATTCGATCTTAAAAATTGAATTAATTCATATACTTTAATTTCACCATTAGTTTGTTTGATTTTAATTTCTTTAGCATCAACATATTGAACTATACCATCAACCGAACTTACTAATGCACTACCACTATCTTTTGCAGCATTATGTTCCATACCAGTACCAACAATAGGACTTTCAGGAGCAATAATAGGTACTGCTTGTCTTTGCATGTTTGCACCCATAAGCGCACGAGTAGCATCATCATGTTCTAAGAAAGGAATACATGAAGCCGCAACAGAAACAACTTGTTTAGGTGAAACGTCAATAAATTCAACTTCTTGTGGAGTTAAAATAGATGTTTCACCATTTCTTCTACCGATAATTTTTTCTTCTAACATATATCCATTATCATCTAATTTAGTTGATGCAGAAGCTATAGACACACCTTCTTCATCATCAGCTGATAAAAAAACTTGATTATTTGTTACATATTTAACACCATTAGCATCTGTTTCTAATTTTAAATAAGGAGTCTGAATAAATCCATATTTATCAACTTGAGCGTATGTAGCTAATGAAGTTATAAGACCAATTGATTGACCCTCAGGTGTTTCAATTGGACACATTCTTCCATAATGTGAATCATGAACGTCACGAACAGCCGCTCCAGCTCTATCACGAGAAAGACCACCGGCTCCAAGTGCTGAAACTCTTCTTTTTTGAGTAATCTCAGCTAATGGATTAATTTGATCCATAAATTGAGAAAGTTGTGACGAACCAAAAAACTCTTTTAATACAGAAGATAATTTCTTAACATTAATTAATTTTTGAGGAGTAACATCATCCAATTCAACAGTTGTCATT
Organism: Anaeroplasmataceae bacterium; assembly: GCA_051651765.1. Lineage (GTDB taxonomy): Bacteria > Bacillota_I > Bacilli_A > Acholeplasmatales > Anaeroplasmataceae > JBOFSX01. Next base: position 10,375 of record JBOFSX010000202.1, read on the forward strand.
TTTTCTTTAGCATTTTTAGCTATAGCGTTGATTCCATCTCTAAATTGTTTTCTTAATAACTCTCCAATTAATTTTAAACGTCTGTTTCCTAAATGATCGATGTCATCAACTTTACCAACACCATCATATAGATTACAATAATAACTTAATGAAGCAAGAATATCTGACATTTGTACACATAAACTTTCTTCACGACTATCATTACCTACGATTTTGATAGCTTTATCGTTAACATCTAGAACATTTAATACTTCGCATAAAGGTTCTTTGCTCGAAAGAAAATTGTTTAATTTAACTTCTTCTCTAAAAGCAGCTCTTGCTTTGTCTAATCTATTGTAAGTATCACCTACAATTTTTTCACCAGCTTTTGCAATAACTTCACCTTTAGTATGTAGTAATTCACCCGTTGCATCATCAAAAATGTCTTCTTTAACAATTATATCATTTGCTAATTTAAACCCTTTTGCTCTGCTTAAAACATTTAATTTTGTATTAAATTTGAAACGACCAACAGTTTGAAGATCATATTTGTTAGGATCAAATAATTTTCCTGCTATATATTCTCTTGCGTTGTCAACTGATGTTTTTTCATCTCTTAATTTGAAGTATAGTTCAACTATAGCTTCTTCTGAAGATTTAACGTTGTCTTTAGCGAATGTTGTGTCAATTAAATTAGACTTTCCAAAAAAATCTAATATTTGCTCATTAGATTGAAAACCAAGTGCTTTTATAATTGTAGTAGCTGGTACTTTTTTAGCTCTATGACCTAATTTTGCATACCATAAATTTTTTGACTGTAGTTCGTAGAATAAAACATCACCACGAGATGGTAATACTTCTCCACTATATCTAATAGAACCTGATTTTTTATCAACTTCTTTAGAAAAATATACTCCAGAAGATCTAACAATCTGGCTAATAACTACCCTTTCAGCACCATTTATAATAAATGTACCTACTGGTGTCATGTAAGGTATTTCACCCATAAAAATTTCATTCTCTATTATAGCTCCTGAAACTTTATTGTGTAAACTAACCATAACTTTTAAAGCTTTAGCATAATTTACATCTCTTAATTTAGAATCAAGAATACTGTATTTTGGTTCTTCAAATCTATGATTACCAAATGAAATTTCTAAATCACCTGTATGAGAACAAATTGGTGACATACTTTTAAACAATTCAGATAATCCTTCTGACATAAATTTTTCAAATGAATTTGTCTGAATTTCAATCAAGTTAGGAAGTTCTACTTCAGTTCTAACTCTTGAATAGCTTCGTCTTTTAGACTTCTTTCCATAGTTTACTACTTTATAATTCATATCTACACCTCTATATAAAATTTAGGTAACCACGAAAAAAGACAATATTTAATATTATATCATCATTTTAGGCTAATGGTCAATACTTCTTTGATATTTATAGATTAAAAATTAGAATAAGAAAAATTCTTATTCTAGATTTAAATTATTCTTTATTGATTTTAATATGTAGTACCCTTTATCTTTTTTAACTGTTGAACAATTATCAAAAATTTCAATCAACTTATTAATAGAGGATGGCGCACCTTGTTTTTTTTGAATCACAATCCAAAATTCTCCTCCATTTGTAAGTTTATCAAAGGCATCTTGATAAATTTTATAAATATTAGTTTTCCCAGTTCTAATAGGGGGGTTACAAATTATAGATGAGAATTTTTGACTAGCTTCTATCATATCTGTAGAATTACTAATAAAAATATTAACGTCATCACATTTATTTGTTTTTGCATTATCTTTTGCTAAGTCGATGGCTCTTGAATTAATATCAACCATATAAGCAAATTTATTATAAACCTTCGAAATCACTAAACCAATAGGGCCATATCCACATCCAATATCTAATATTGGCAACTCCAGATTATTAGGAATAAAATTTTCTAGCATTACTTGTGTACCGTAGTCTATAAATTTTTTGGAAAAAACTCCATTATCTGTTGTGAATATAAATCTATTACCCTTAAATAGATATTCAAAAGAATCTTTTTTGCTTTTTAAATTAGATTGATCGTTTGAGTAATAATGGTTATTCTGCATATAACAAAATTAAAACCTGAGATAAACCCAGGTTTTAAATTTTTGAAATTATTTAATTTCTACAGCAGCACCAGCAGCTTCTAATTTAGCTTTAATATCTTCAGCTTCAGCTTGGCTTACTTTTTCTTTAACAGCTTTTGGAGCTCCATCAACTACGTCTTTAGCTTCTTTTAATCCTAATCCTGTAATTTCTTTAACTACTTTAATAACACCGATTTTTTGTCCACCAGCATTTGTTAAAATAACGTCAAATTCAGTTTTTTCAGCAACAGCTGCAGCAGCAGCAGGTGCAGCAGCAACCGCACTTGGATCTATTCCGAATTCGTCTTTCATTGCATCTACTAATTCTTTTATTTCAAGAATTGTCATTTCTTTTAATGATTCAATAAATGAATCTCTTGTTAATTTAGCCATTTGTTTAATTCCTCCTGATTTTTATAATTTTTTTTAGGCTTCTTTTTGCTCGCAGATCATGTTAAGTCCAACAGCTAATTGTCTAACTGTTCCTAACATACCAGCAGCTACTTGAGTTAATAATGTTTCGTAAGATGGTAATGTTGCTAATGCTTCTAATTTAGCATAATCATAAACTTCTTTATCAACTACACCATTTGCAACTTTAACTTGTTGGTTTTCTTTAGCGAATTCGAATAACATTTTAGCTGGCGCTATAATATCATCAACCGAAAACACGATTGCTTTTGGACCAGTTAACTGGTCTGCAAATTCTTGATAACCACATTCAATTGCTGCACGGCGACTAATGTTGTTTTTTAATACAAATACTTCACAACCATTGTTACGAAAATCATTTCTTAATTGCATGAATTTTGAAACTGTTAATCCTTGATAATCAAATGATATAAACGCTTTAGAAGAGTTAAATTTATCTTTTAATTCATTAACTAGTTCAATTTTTTTAAGAATAACATCTTTAGTCATTTTGTTCCTCCTATCTAAATATATAAAAAAATCTTTCTCCCAAAAAAAGTGAGAGAAAGAAAGTTAATATCAATCTAACACCTCGGTAGGAAATTAAGCTTAAAGCACCTACTTTCTTTGGTTGTCAATTTTATTATTAAATTATAATGATTCGTCGTTTACTTTAACACCAGGTCCCATAGTTGATGAAACACTGATATTTTTAATAAAAGTACCTTTAACAGTTGAAGGTCTACTTTTAATTAAAACTTCATAAACTGCTTTTAAATTTTCAGCTAATTTTTGTGGACCAAATGATACTTTACCTATTGGTAAATGAATGTTACCTACTTTGTCTACACGGTATTCAACTTTACCGTTTTTAATTTCAGTTACTGCTTTAGCTACATCCATAGTAACAGTTCCTGTTTTAGGGTTTGGCATTAATCCTTTAGGTCCTAATACTCTACCTAAACGACCAAGTTCACCCATCATATCTGGTGTTGCAACGATAATATCGAATTCAAACCAACCTTGGTTGATTTTATTAATATAATCAGAATCTCCAACATGATCAGCTCCAGCAGCTTCTGCTTCTTGAGCTTTTGCTCCTCTACATAAAACTAAAACACGACGTGTTTTTCCAGTTCCGTGAGGTAAAACTATTGCTCCACGTAAATTTTGTTCTGCTTTACGCGGATCTAAATTCAAACGAAGTGCAGTATCAACAGTTGCATCAAATTTCACTGTTGAAGTTTTAATAACCAATTCCATTGCAGCAGTAATATCATACTTAGCATTAGAATCAACTAATTTACATGCTTCTTTGTAATTTTTACCTTTCATAAGTTCCTCCTAAAAATGTGGTATAAGCGGGATATCCTCCCACAATTTTAAAGATCGTAAATAAACAACCCTTTAAGATGGTATTAGTCTTCTACAACTATACCCATGTTTCTTGCAGTACCAGCTATAATATTAGCTGCTGCTTCAACATCATTTGCGTTTAAGTCTGGCATTTTCATTTCAGCTATTTCTTTTAATTTAGCTCTGTTGATAGTTCCAACTTTTGTTTTTTTAGAACTTCCAGATCCTTTTTCAATTCCACAAGCTTTTTTTAATAAATCTGATGCTGGTGGAGTTTTAATAACGAACGTAAAAGAACGGTCATCATAAACAGAAATAACTACAGGTAAAATGTATCCCATTTTATCTTTAGTAGCTTCATTGAATTGTGTACAAAACCCTGGTATGTTTACACCCGCTTGACCTAGTGCTGGTCCTACTGGTGGAGCTGGATTAGCTTTACCTGCTGGTATTTGTAGTTTAACTAATTTCGTAATTTTTTTTGCCACAATAAATTCCTCCTTACTCTTAAAATGTGGTGTAGTGGATTTTTTAGTCCTCCCACTTCAGGTTGCATAAATACATATGCTATATAAATATACTAAATTTACACATGAAAGTCAACATTTTTTTACAACAAAATACTATTTACAAATTAAATTTTTTCTGATTAAGAATCAAAATATAAATTATGTAAATTTTATATTATTAAATTAATTGAATATATGTGGAATCGTTGAATTAATTAAAATCATATAATATAATTATAATAATTAAATAGGAGTTTATGTTATGTTAAAAATTGGCATTGATATTGGTTCTACTACTTTAAAATACGTTGTTATCGATAAAGATAATGAAATCTTATACTCTTCATATGAAAGACATTATTCACTGATTAAAGAAAAACTTGTTGAAGTTTTAACTTTAATTAAAAACAAATTTAATAAAAGCATGTTTTCAGTATCTATTTCAGGTTCAGGAGGGATGGGTATAGCTAACTCCTGCGATTTAGAATTCGTACAAGAAGTCTATGCAACAAAAAACGCAGTCTCTAACCTTACAACTAATACGAATGTTGTTATAGAACTTGGTGGTGAAGATGCAAAGATTATATTTTTAAACAATAGTTTAGAAGTGAGAATGAATGGAACTTGTGCTGGCGGTACAGGTGCTTTTATAGATCAGATGGCTAGTCTACTTGATATTTCAGTAAGTGAATTAAATGAATTAGCTAAAAACTATAAAGTTGTTTATCCAATAGCTTCTAGGTGCGGAGTATTTGCAAAAACAGATATACAACCTTTATTAAATCAAGGTGCAAAAAAAGAGGATGTTTCATATTCAATATTAAATTCAGTTGTTAATCAAACAATCGGTGGTTTGGCACAAGGAAGAAAAATAGAAGGTTCTATTATATATTTAGGCGGACCTTTAACATTTATTTCTCAATTAAGAAGTGCATTTGATTCAACTTTAGGAGTTAAAGGTATTCTTCCTGATAACTCGCTTTTGTTTGTAGCTATTGGTACAGCTTTAGCATCTAATAAGATAGTTGATATTAATGAAATATTATACAAATTAAAATCACTTAAAAAAGAAAGTTCACAGCAATTAAAACCGCTATTTAAAGATAAAAACGATTACTTGTTATTTAAAAATAGACATGATCAAAATTCTGTTAATATATTAGGTCTAGATGGATTTGATGAGAATTTGTATTTAGGAATTGATTCTGGAAGTACTACTTTAAAAATGGTATTGATAGATGGCGATAAAAACATTAGATATCAGTACTATACTAAAAATAAAGGTAATCCAGTTCAGTTGCTGTTAAACGAGCTGTCTCAACTATACTCCAACTATCCTTTACTTAAAATAAAGTCTAGCGCCTCTACTGGCTATGGAGAAGATCTAATCAAAGCTGCATTCAACCTAGATTCTAGTTTGGTAGAAACAATGGCTCATTACAAAGCGGCAAAACACTTTTTGCCAAATGTAGATTTTATAATAGACATAGGTGGACAAGATATTAAATGTTTCAAAATCGATAATGGTATTATCACAAATATTTTTTTAAATGAAGCTTGTTCAAGTGGTTGTGGTTCTTTTATTCAAAGTTTTTCTGAATCATTAAATTTTGATGTATCTAAATTTACAGATTTAGTATTAGATTCAACAAATCCGGTAGAGTTAGGAAGTCGATGTACAGTATTTATGAATTCATCAGTGAAACAAGCTCAAAAAGATGGTTCAAGTTTATCTGACATATTAGCAGGTTTAAGCATAAGTGTTGTTAAGAATGCTTTGTATAAAGTAATCAGAATATCTAACCCTAACGACTTGGGTAAAAACATAGTTGTTCAAGGTGGTACTTTTTTAAATGATTCAGTAATTAGAGCATTTGAAATGGAAACGAACAGAAATGTAATCAGACCTAGTATTTCAGGACTAATGGGAGCATACGGTGCCGCAATACACTCTATGAGTATAGCTAATAATCATTCAAGCATATTAACTAAAGAGGAATTAGCAAACTTTGTTAATAAAACTTCTACTGCTAGATGTGGTTTATGTCAAAACAATTGTCTTCTTAACATTAACTCATTTAATAAAAATAAATTTATCAGCGGAAATAATTGTGAAAAACCTATTAAAAAAAATATAAATAGTGATTTAAACATATATCAATATATTAGAAACTTACTTAACAACTATTCTCCTATTCCTGGAAAAAGAGGAAAAATAGGTATTCCTTTAGTTTTAAATAATTATGAATTGCTTCCATTTTGGCATTCTTTTTTTACAAAATTAAATTTCGAAGTTTATTCAAGTAAAGAATCAAACAAATATACATATTCTAAAGGACAACTTTCTATACCATCTGACACAATTTGTTATCCTGCCAAATTGGTACATGGTCATATAGAATCATTAATAGAAGAAAATATTAATATAATATTTTACCCTTCAATGACTTATAATATAAATGAAAATATAAGCGACAATCATTATAACTGCCCAGTAGTTGCCTATTATCCAGAAACTATTAAAAATAACTTAGACTCGTTAATTAAAACAACTTTTATAAACGATTTTATAAATATAAATAATCAAAAATACTTTATTAATAAGATTCATAAAATACTAGGTAGATATTTCAAGGATATAAGCAAAAAAGAAATTAAACAAGCTAGTCAAGTTGCCTATGAAGAATTAAAAGAATTTAAAACTAAAATTTCAAACGAAAACAAAAGAATAATAGAAACTGCTAGAAAAGAAAATAAACCCATCATTTTACTAGCAGGAAGACCATATCACATTGATAGTCAAGTTTCCCATGGTATAGATAAATTAATATCTTCTTTCGACACTGCAGTTATTAATGAATCTTCATTCATTGATAATTTAAAACCAGACACTAACATTCTTAATCAATGGACATATCATGCAAGAATGTATAAGGCTGCTGAATCTATTAAAAACTCTTCTGATATTAATCTAATTCAA
>JBOFSX010000203.1:0-1739 GCA_051651765.1 Anaeroplasmataceae bacterium
TGAATATGTTTTAAAAAAAAGAAATTATTTAAAGGAGAAATTACCATGGCAATAGCAAAACCTAAAGGTACATTTGACATTTTACCACCTGTTACTGATGATTGGATTTATATTGAAAATAAGATAAGAGAAGTTTGTAAATTATTTAATTTCAATGAAATAAGAACGCCAATTTTTGAATCTAGCGATTTATTTCATAGAAATAATACTGATACATCAGACATGATTACTAAAGAAACTTATAATTTTCAAGATAGATCTGAAAGAAATTTAACACTGAGACCTGAAGGAACTGCGGGTGTAGTAAGATCTTTTATTGAAAATAAATTATATATAGATAACCCAATCACTAAATTATTTTATGTAGGGCCTATGTTTAGATATGAAAGACCACAGGCTGGTAGACAAAGACAATTCAATCAATTTGGTATGGAAATTTTTGGTAACGATTCTCCATTTTTAGATGCTCAAATAATACTTGCTGCAATACATTTTTTAAAGTCTATAAAATTATCAAATGCTAGAGTTAGAATTAATTGTATTGGTGATATTGAGTCTCGTAATAAATATAAAGAAGTACTAATTAAGTATTTTTCAAAATATGAATCTGATCTTTGTGAAGATTGTAAAAATAGATTACTTAAAAACCCACTTAGAGTCCTTGATTGTAAAATTGATAGTAAAAAAGAATATTTTAATGGTGCTCCATTAATTAGTGATTATCTAAATGATTACTCAAAAGAACATTTTAATAAATTAATAAATATATTAAAAGATAATAATGTTGAATTCGTTTTAGATAATAGATTAGTTAGAGGGTTAGATTACTATTCACTAACAGTCTTTGAAATTGATTTAGACATTAAAGAATTAGGTAATCAAAATGTTATTTGTGGTGGCGGAAGATATGACAATCTAGTTTCACAATTAGGTGGTCCTGAAACCAAAGCAGTTGGTTTAGCTTTTGGTTTAGAAAGAGTTATTCAAATTCTAAAATTACTTAACATTCCTATGGCAGACAAAAAAAGTATTGATGTATTTTTCATTGCATTAGATGATGATGCGTCTAAGATTTGCTTTAATTTTATGAAAAAACTTTCTGATAAAGGTGTATGTTGTGAAATGGATTATTTTCAAAAATCTCTTAAACAACAATTTAAGTTGTCAGATAAATATAATCCAAAATATACTTGTGTAGTTGGTTGCGACGAACTTCAAAATGATATTTATACTTTTAAAAGTAATATAGAAGAACTAAATTCTTTTAAATTAACTAGTAGCGAAATGGTTTGTTTTGATTTTGAAAAAGGCATTTTAAAAAAGTAATCCAAAAAATAAGTAATAATAAAATATATATAATCATGTTCATTAAGTTAATGATTATATATTAAATTTAATTGTATTTTATCAATTGTTAATGTTTCATTATTAAATGAATTATTATGCATTATTGATTAGAAGGAGTATAAGATGAATAGAACACATATGAATGGTCAACTAAATAAAAACAATATTAATCAAACTGTTGAATTAAAAGGTTGGGTTAGTAAAAAACGTGATTTGGGCGGATTAGTATTTATTGATTTAAGAGATAAAACTGGTATTACTCAATTAATAGTAAAACCGGATAATTCTTGCTATGAAGTTGCTTTAACGCTAAAAAATGAATTTGTTATAGCTGTTTCTGGATTAGTAGTGGAACGAGAAAGTCATAATAAAAATATTAGTACTGGAGAAAT
>JBOFSX010000204.1:0-2010 GCA_051651765.1 Anaeroplasmataceae bacterium
TAATAACTAGAATATGGTGTATAAACATATCAATATTGAGTGGTGATAATTACTTTATACAATTATTGAAAACAATAAATTAATTTCAAAATTTAGCTAGTATTAATAACTAGTTATTATGAAAGATTATATTGCTAAATAGTATAATAAAGTTTCAAACATAATTTAATTGATTAGATTAATTGAAAAATTAAATATTATTAAAAATGATATTAATTTGATATAATTATAAAAATGGATTTCAAAGCGAATATAGTTTTCATAAACAAATTTGATGGTTTGTTAAACTTTGTTGTAATGATTTAAATATGTATAACTAGTTTTAAATACTAGCTATGTTTTGAAATAATAAGGAGGCTATAAATTGAAAATAGAAGTAGTGAATATTAATAATAAAATTCTTGAAATTAAAGAACCTATGAGACTTGATGAAATATCAAACGATTGTGGATTAAATGCTTTAGATTTTGTTTGTGCAAAAGTAGATGGAATCATTAAAGAGTTAACATATGTAATTGAAAAAGACTCTAAAATTGAATTTCTAGGCTTAAATAACCCAGAGTCTATGATTATATATCAATCAGGTATTAGATATGTGTTTTTAAAGGCTTTATATGAGCTTGATTCAGACTGTGAAGTTGTATTCAATTATAGTCTTTCAAGAGCTTTATTCGCTGATTTAAGAGGTTCTAGAGATAAAGTAAATGAATCTTTTCTTAAAAAAATAAACGATAAGATGATATCAATTATTGAAAAAAATATAGAAATAAATAGGATTAAATTATCTATAGATGATGCTCATAAATTATATTCAAAAATGAATAGTTTAGATAAATTAGGAGTTCTAAAGTATAGAAAAGAAAAACATGTTAATGCATATATTTGTGGCGGATACATAAATTATCTATATAGTTATATGGTTCCTAGTACGGGTTATTTATCAAAATTTAAGTTAAGTTTACTTAATCCTGGAATAATAATTCAATTTCCTAGAGCAGAATTAAATGGAGTAATACCAGAATTTATTAATGAATCTGTCTTAGCTAAAACTCTTATAGAGGCTAATAGATGGGGTAGAATTACAAAGGCTTCATATATAGCTGATATTAATTCTATCGTCGAAAACAATAAAATAAAGGCATTAATTAACCTATGTGAAACAAAACATTCAACAGAGCTAAGTAAGATTGCTCTGACTATTAAACAAGATATTAATAATATTAAATTAATATGTATAGCTGGACCATCATCTAGTGGTAAAACTACATTTTGTAATAGATTAAAAGTTGAATTAGAAGCTAATGCTATCGAACCAGTTATGATATCTTTAGATGATTATTATAGAGTAGCAAATGAGTATGATTATCCATTTTTAGAGAATGGTAAACCTGATTTTGAACATATTAACGCATTGGATGTAAAAAGAATTAATGATGATATTTTAAGATTAATTAATGGTGAGACAGTTACACTGCCTAAATTTAACTTTATAAATGGATGTTCAGAAGAAGGAAAAACAGTTAAGTTATTAGAAAATCAACCTATTATGATAGAAGGAATTCATGCATTAAATAATCAATTATCAATCAATATACCTTCAACTAATAAATATAGAATATTTATTTCTCCACAAGCTCAACTTCACATTGATGATCATAATCCTATAAATATGACTGATATTAGACTTATAAGAAGAATTGTTAGAGATATCGAATTTAGAAATTCTAGTCCTGAAATGACTTTTGATATGTGGCCTAGCGTTAGAGCTGGTGAATATAAATGGATTTTCCCGTATCAAGAAAATGCTGATTTTGTATTCAATAGTGAGTTAACATATGAGCTATCTATATTGAAGAAATATGCATTGAATGCGTTGGAAAAAATTGATCGAACTAGTTCTCACTATATAATAGCAAATAGATTAATTAAGTTCTTAAAGTATTACATTGAAGCGGATGAAAAATGGGTATTTCCTAATTCGATTTTAAGAGAATTTGTTGGTGGAAGCAT
>JBOFSX010000205.1:0-3615 GCA_051651765.1 Anaeroplasmataceae bacterium
CAAATGAATTTGGAAAGGGTTTTACATCAACAAATTTGAAGACTATGAGAAAATTTTACAGCAAATTTCAAAATAGTCACGCACTGCGTGACCAATTAACTTGGACACATTATAGATTATTACTTAAGTTTGATGATGATAGAAAAAGAGAATTTTATATAGATGAATGTATCAAGTCTAATTGGAGCACAAGGCAATTAGAAAGACAAATAAAATCTTTTTACTATAAAAGGCTTTTATCTACTAAGGAAGATAATAAGGAAGAAGTAAGAAATGAAATAAGTACATTAGAAAATCCTAAAAATATTAATGATGTTGTTAAAGATCCATATATATTAGAATTTCTTAATTTAAAAGAAAATAAAAGATTTTTAGAAAAAGATTTAGAACAAGGCTTAATAGATAATCTTCAAGAATTTTTATTAGAGCTTGGTAAGGGATTTTCATTTGTAGGTAGACAAAGAAGAATAACAGCAGATGGAGAACACTTTTATGTGGATTTAGTATTCTATAACTATTTATTAAAATGCTTTGTGTTAATAGATTTAAAATTAGGCAAGTTAACACATCAAGATATTGGACAAATGGATTTTTATGTTAGATATTATGAAAAAGAAATAAAAGGAACTGATGATAATCCAACTATAGGAATAATCCTGTGTTCGGAGAAAAATGAAACAATAGTTAAATATTCAATTCTAGAAGAAAGTAAGCAAATATTCGCATCAAAATATATGTTATATATGCCAACAGAAGAAGAATTAAAGAGAGAAATAAGTAAGGATAGAGAGATATTTGAAATAGAAGTAAATATGGATAAGGAAAAACTTTAGTTATATGATATTTAACCAATGAACATTAACTCATAAAAAAAAGTTGAACACTTTAAGAGGTTAAGTGTATAATAATATTAATGGACAAAAGCTTAAGGCTTTTATTGAAGAGGTGCCTGCACTGATTTCAAGTTTTATTATCTTTATAAGATAAACAAATACTCTGATTTTTATAGTTAGAGTATTTTTGTTATATGTAAAAATTAATAAATGAACTAAGCAAAAATATAAAACTATTTGAAATAGACACTACTCTCACTATTGAGAATAGTAATAAATTTTGGAATTGTATATGAGGATTGGACACTTAAGATAATTTAATGATAACCTAATTTGATAGTTAATATAAAAATTTAGAAGTCACAAATTAAGTGGCTTCTTTTCATGTTGAAAGTTACATAATATGGTATAATTAAAAGTGGAGGTAGTTAAATGGACAAAATTATAATTTGTGATGAAAAGCTATTTACAAGGTAATCATATATATAAATAACTATATAGAATGATTGAAAATATACTAAAAAGTATTGATATTTTAAAAGGTTTTGAATAAAATAATTATAAAGAAGTGTTGGGTGTTTCTCTACCGAAGTAATTGAAATGGGAAACGATAAAGATTGGTGTCCAGCCACCGAAGTCGATGAAGGGTTGAACGATAAAGATAGGGGTTTCTCTACCGAAGTCGTTGAAATGGGAAGCTATAACAACAAGGAAGCTTATTAGCTTCCTTTATTTTTTAGGAGATTGGGGTATGTTATTAGAATTTAATGAGTTTATGTTTGTATATATTAAATTAGAATATTTAAAGGCTTTATATAATGTGGATAAAGAAATATTTTATGTAAATAATTCAACATATGAAAAAAAACCACATTTAGGAATGTTGATTACTTGTGATAATATAAATTATGTTATCCCATTAACATCAGCTAAAAATAAACATAGGACTTGGAATGATGTAACCGCTACTAATTATATTATATATGAGATTATAAATGAAGACACCACAATAATAGATAAACAACATTATTGTAGATATAAAAAATGCTGAATTGTTACGTAAGAAAAATATACAAATTCATGAGTATGATAAGTATAAAAAAAGAATATTATCAGTATTAGAAATAAAAAAAATGTTTCCAGTAAAATCTGGTGTATATGAGAAAGTTAGTTTGAATATAAATGATTTACATATTGATAAAGATGAATTAGATAGACGTTAAGTTACTGGCTTTTTTTATCTAAAGAAAAATTTATTTTCAGATAACTAATAGTGTTAAAATTTATATTTTTAAAAAGTTGTGATATAATGGGAAGGTATGTAAAAAAATGATGAAAAGAGGTAAGGGGAATGTTGGTTGGTATACTTTTAATTTTATTTATAGCGTGGAAGATCTATGAATATACATATTATAAGGGTGAAGAATTTAATAAACTAAAAAATGACTTGAATAATTATGTTGTAAGTTGTAATGACTTAAATGAACATATTGAAGAACTTAAAGAAACTTATGCAGAAATTAAACAAGTAAATTATGGTACTGCTCAATTTAAAGATTCAAGTAGATATAATTTTAAAAGAAATGAGCAAGTAAAAGCAAAACAGTCAGAATATATATACGACTGTTCTTCAACAGTGTGTAAAAATGCTGGAATACAACCATTTAAATATTTATGTAAGTATTTCAATATAAAAGCAGATGAAGAATCATTAGAGAATTTTGAAAATGTATTAAATAATTTTTCAGCTGCTGAAGAAGGAAAGCAATTACTAAGTAATGAACTTGAAAAAATTAAAGAATCTATTAAAAATGATATTCCATTTCTTATTAGAAAACTTAGTATGAAGAAGTTTATGTTAAAGCTAGGGTTTAAAGTGATTGATTTTAGTACAGTATATTTTCCAGTTTACACATTCAGATATGTAAGTCCAGGTGGGAACAAGTCAAATAGTAATCATATTAAATTAGACATAAGCAATTTAAATAATTTTGTACAGTATCTTTCAGAGAGTGTCAAATTTAGAAAAAGCGTAGCGGGGCAAAGATCATTAATGACTTCAAAGTTAAGAGAAAAAATAAAACAAAGAGATAAGTACACTTGTCAAAAATGTGGGTTATCTACAAATCAAGAAAAAAATCTATTGTTAGAGATTGACCACATAATGCCAATTTCAAAGGGTGGTATGTCTACTGAAGAAAATTTACAAACACTTTGCTGGAAATGCAATCGTACAAAGGGTGCAAAAGTAAATGGTTAAGTATTGAAGGGCTGAGTTATCAGTCCTTTTTTTATTGATGCTCCAGTTGCAAAGTGTTTGCCACGATAGCGTAGGAATCTTTAAAAAAGTAAAACGACGTATTTAAATAGGTGTTAATAAAATGGAAAACGTGATATTATTATATTATGACAATAAAGTTAAAACGACGTTTAAGTAAATTTATTTTGAGGGGAGAAAAAAATATGGCGTTCAAAGATGAACTACAGAGATTAGCAGTACAAGTAAAAGAAAGAATGGTACATATTACTAATGAGGAAATGACAAAACAAGCATTGATTGTTCCTTTTTTTCAAATGATGGGATTCGATGTATTTAATCCAGTTGAATTTAGAGCTGAATATAGTGCAGATTTTGGAAAGAAAAAAGGTGAGAAAGTAGATTATGCTTTATTTAAAGACAATGAACCTATAATGTTTATTGAAGCTAAATCTGTAAATGAGAATTTAAATAATCACGATGCACAATTGTGTAGATACTTCAATTCAACGACTAATATGAAAT
>JBOFSX010000206.1:0-3527 GCA_051651765.1 Anaeroplasmataceae bacterium
CTGATTATATAAATGCTCCTAATGAAGGACATATATTTGTAAAACTTACTAATGATGCTAAAACAAGTAAACCATTAGAAATTAAACAACAAGATGGTATTGTACAAGGAATATTTACAAGTTATGAATTAACTTCAGATGATGAAGTTGATACACTAAGAACTGGTGGATTTGGAAGTACTAATAAATAACTCATAAAAATAAAAAATAAAAGAAGGTACACATATGAAAGAATTAGCTAAGTTACTGTTTCCTAATGTAACTAAAACAAAACAAGATTTAATTAAAATATATCCTAAAAGAAAAGAAGGAGTAGTCGTTACACGACTAGCTCCTTCTCCTACAGGATTTTTACATATAGGTGGTATTTATACAGCACTTGCTAATAAGAAGTTTGCTTCTCAAAATAATGGTACTTTTATGTTACGTATAGAAGATACAGATAAAAAACGTGAAGTAGATGGAAGTATAGATATAATTACTAAAACATTTAAAGATTTAGATATAACTATAGATGAAGGGGTTATATCTAAAGATAAAGAAATAGGCAATTATGGTCCTTATACTCAATCTCATAGAGTAGATATATATCATATACTAGCTTTTGAATTAGTAGAAAAAGGTCTTGCTTATCCTTGTTTTTGTAATGAAGAAGAACTTAACAGTATAAGAGAAATACAAGTAAGTAATAAACTTACTCCAGGATATTATAAAGAATATGCTAAATGTAGAAATTTAACTTTAGATGAAATTAAAACTAGATTAGCTAATAATGATCCTTATGTATTAAGATTTAAAGTAGATTCTAATGTAGAATTAAGAGTAGGTATAAAAGATATTATTAAAGGTGAAATAGAACTAGATAATAATATCAATGACTTTGTATTACTTAAAACGGATAAAATACCTACATACCACTTTGCTCATGCTGTAGATGATTCGCTTATGTATACAACTCATGTTATAAGAGGGGATGAATGGATAAGTAGCTTACCTATTCATATACAACTATTTAATGCTCTAGATTTTAAAATACCTTTTTATGGTCATGTAGCACCTATTATGAAACTAGAAGAAGAATCTAGACGTAAACTATCAAAAAGAAAAGACCCTGAATCAAGTGCTATGTATTACTTAGAAAAAGGATATCCTAAAAGATCTGTTTATGTATATCTTTATACGTTACTAAATTCAAATTTTGAAGAATGGTATTTAAATAATTTAAATGAAGACTTATCTAAGTTTGAATTTACATTTGAAAACATGGGAGTTAGTGGACCATTATATGATCTGGATAAACTTAACAGTATATCATCAGTAGTTATATATAATACAAGTATAAAAGATAATATAGAAAAACTTCTAGCTTGGGCTAAAGAATATAATATAGATGACTATAATAGATTTAACTCTAATCTAGACTTTGTTAAAAAGATATTTGAAACACAAGGACCAGATTCACTTGAACATAGAAAAGATCTTTGCTTTTACTCAGACTTTATGAATCAATTTGGATTTTTATATGATGATTACTTTAAAGCTGATACAACATTTAAAGAACACTTACATGAAAATGTAAGTAGTACAGATTTTCCTATAGTTAAAGAAGCTTTAATAAACTACTTTAAAGATAAAAAGAATGGTATAGAAAAAACTATAAAAGAGTTAAGTAAAGAACTTAATTATACTGATAAAAAGAAATATGAAAAAGATCCTTCATTATATAGAGGACTAATTACTAACTTCTATCATACATTAAGATTATTAGTAACACATAAAACTAGTGGTATTTCAATGGATGACGTTGTTAATGTATTAGGTATAGATGAAGTTATAAGTAGAATAGAAAATTCTACTTACTAAAATAAAGAAAGAGAAGGTTAATTAAATGAATAATAATAAATTAACTCAATCTGAAAAAGATTTAATAAAAAAAATAGAAAACAAACAAACAAAAACTAATTCGTTTGATAAACTAAAAGAATCATATTTAGAACAAACTGATAGAAACTATAAAGATGGGGATAAAAATTAATGATTAATGTAGGTGTATTAAACGAATTAAGAGTAACAAGAAAGACAGATCTAGGTTATATGCTATTTGATGAAGATGATAATGAAGTATTACTTCACTTTAATGAAGCATCAAGAGAATTAACTGAAGAAGAAATGGTTACAGTATTTGTATACTATGATAAAAAGAAAAGAATAACAGCAACAATGAATACTCCATTTGTTATGCTTGATACTTATGGATTTGTAACTGTTAAAGAAGTAATTAATAACGTGGGAGTATTTGTAGATATAAATACAGCAAAAGATTCTCTAGTATCTTGTGATTATCTACCTTATAACTTAGAATTATGGCCTACTGTAGGTTCTACACTTTTAGTTACTATGAAACATAAAAGAAGTTTTTTAGAATGTAAACCATTAAACAAAATAGAAATACTAGATATTAAACATGATAGACCAAAACTAGTAATGTCTGACATGGTTGAAGCTTTTGTATTTAGAACACAAGAAGCAGGTATCAATCTAGTAACTAAAGACTTTAATGTTATATTTGTACATAAAACACAAATGCGTACTAAATTTCATTTAGGACAAAAGGTTGATGTAAGAATAATAAGTGTTAAAGAAGATGAATATAATGGATCTTTAATAGATTTAAAACAAAACATGTTAGATTCAGATTCTAAAATAATATTAGAATACCTAACTAACTGTGGTGGTAAAATGAAATACACAGCTAAATCTACTAGTGAAGAAATAGAAAAAGCCTTCAAACTAAGTAGGAAGGCTTTTAAAAGAGCATTAGGTCTTCTTTATAAAGAAAAGAAAGTAGACTTTATTGATGATGAGTATACTGTTCTAATATAGTATCTAAATATAAACTATTAATAGTATCTTCTAGAGTATCGAACTTTGTTCGATACTTTCTTTTTTCAGGAACAGGATCATAAGCCATTTTATGAAATGGGTTACATTTAATAATTCTTACTAAACTTAAAAAACTTGCATAAAAAAAATTAAATCTAATATAACACTGTTTAGAATATTCAGAGCAAGTAGGTGTGAACCTACATTTTTTATTAGTATTAGGAGATATATCTTTTTGATAGTTTTCTATTAATTTTATAGCTATTTTTTTCATATATGCCTCCTTTTATTTTATAATAGCACAACAATCTAATCTATTCAAATGTTACATATAATTTATACTAAATTACATTTATGAATAAAAAAGCATTTAAATTGTTTTTCTTTAAATTAGAAATATAATTAAGGTATAGATGGATTAAATTTCTAGGGGGGATATTTATGAAATTATCTAAAGTTATATTAGTATTTGTAGTTGCTATATTTTCAGTTTTAACATTTGTTTTAGTTTGTTTATTTGTTTATTCTACTAAAAAGATAGATTTGTCTAATGTTGATTTTGAAAAAAATCAGTACATATCTGTTAGTGATGGAAATGCTCATAAAATTGAAGCGAAAGGAAAAGTTCCAAAAGGAGTAAATAT
>JBOFSX010000207.1:0-8644 GCA_051651765.1 Anaeroplasmataceae bacterium
ATCATTGATGCTAAGCTATCTTGTAAAGCTTTTGCTGGTTTTAATTTTCCGTTGTCTATTTTGAGCAATAAATCAACATTACTTTTTCTTATGACAAAAGATTTAATAAAATTTCTCAACTTTGTAATATCCTTTGATAGGAAAACTGGGGCCAAGGAGATAGCTTCAGAATACAAGTCGTGTTCTATTTCACTCCTATATTCTTCTTTATAATTATGTAAAAAAGCGCATGGGCGTAAAGATATATTATCGTTACGAACATCTTCATTAAAATTTTCAATAATTTTCGCATAAGAATAAGCTTGATAAGATGGGTGTGTAACACTTCTATTTGCAGCTCCAACATAGGTCTTAACTATGTCTTGTCTTGATGTTGCTTCACATTTCTCCCACTGCTTAAGTTCAACAACAACAACGTTATTATTGCTTTCTAAGTCTGTTCCAGCAATTAAAAAGTCAACTCTCTTCGATGTTAATGGTATTTGATATTCAATTGCAATTTTAACATCATCTGAAATTTCATTATCATTTAAAACATTATTCATATATAGTAGAGAATTCGCCCATGATCTATATTCAGATTCATTATTATGAGAAAAATTCTTAGATTTAAAAGCATTTGAAATTATATCTGCAATGTAATTATTTTCTACATCATTTTTAAAACCTAATTTTGTATTAGAGTAAATTATCATTATTACACCTCAATATTACAATATGACTATATTGTAACATATCTAAAAGAATTAATCTATCGTCGCAAGTCAATCTAAGTAGTATTTATGCAGTTTACTTGCATATATATAAGATAAGCATATAATGATGCTATAGCTCATATAATGAGTAAAAGGAGGTTTATATATGAATTTAGAGGATATGACTGATTAATTATATAAGTATTTATAAACTATAAATTATGTTGTTATTACTTATATCTTTAACTCTTTTATACCTAGTTATAGAAAATTAAGAAATCACTACAACATATATTTGAATCCACTACAATCAATATTCAAATATATAAAAATCTATATTAAGGGGAGAATAATTATGAATATATATGATTTTGAAGTAATTGATAATAAAGCTAATAAAGTGAAACTAGATAAATTTAAAGGTAAAGTATTATTAATTGTTAATAGTGCTACTAGATGTGCACTAACACCACAATATAAAACTTTACAGGATTTATATGAAGAATTTAATTTAAAAGGATTTGAAATACTAGACTTTCCTTCAAATCAATTTTTAAATGAAACACCAGAGACTGATAATGAAGTACATGAAATATGTACTTTAAACTATGGAACTAAATATTTAAGATTTAAGAAAGTTGATGTCAACGGAGCTACTGCTATTCCTCTTTTCGATTATTTAAAAAAAGTAGCTCCTATTGATATAACTAATGATGATTCTAAAGTCTTTGAAGAAAGAATTAAGGATTATCAAGTAGATTATAAACCAGGAGATATCAAATGGAACTTTACTAAGTTTTTAGTAGATAAACAAGGTAATGTAGTAAAAAGATATTCTCCTGCTTATGATCTAGATAGCATTAAAAAAGATATAGAAAAATTACTATAGTTTTAGGCTAAGCAGTTTACTTGCAAATACTATTTTAATATATATAATCAAAGTATAGATATAGTTAACATAGTTATTTATAAATAATAACCATACTATAAAAACTATTAATACTATCAGTCTAAATAAATCAAAATAAGGGAGAGTTCATTATATGAATATTTATGATTTTAAAGTAAAAGACAACAAAGGCGTTGAAGTACAATTAGACAAATACAAAGGAAAAGTTTTATTAGTTATTAATTCTGCTACTCATTGTGGCCTAACACCACAATATACAGGTATTCAAAACCTATACGATGAGTACAAAGACCAAGGATTAGAAATCTTAGATTTTCCTTGTAATCAATTTTTAAATCAAACACCTGAAGATGATAAAGGTATAAATGAATTTTGTTCACTAAATTTTGGAACAAAATTTCCTAGATTTAAAAAAATAGATGTTAATGGTTCTAGTGCTGATCCACTATTTGTATGGTTAAAAAAACAAGCACCTGATGATCTAGGTAATAAAGAAACTATGAAGTTTGAAGAAAAAGTAAAAGCTTATACTCCTAATTTTGTAGATGGAGATATTAAATGGAACTTTACTAAATTCTTAATTGATAAAGAAGGTAATGTTGTTGCAAGATACTCACCTAACTTTTTAGTAGATGATATGAAAGAGCAAATTGAGCAATTACTTAAATAATATAAGTGTCTAAGAATTTCTTAGACACTTTTTTAATACATACTCTACTAAAATTTGCATTAAAACATTCAATACCACATATCTATTTATTTCATAGTAAAATAATTTATTCAATTAAATAAACTCTTGTACTGTAATAAAAATATAAGATATTATCTGTTTTAAAATTCATAATATTTTGTTTAAATCATTTAAAAAAATGAATGTAAATTAATCATATTCATTTTTGTATATATATGACAAAAATTGACTATTTTCCATTTTTATGCTATTATTATTAATATTTTGGAGGACTTTCTATGAAGAGATTTTTTGGTTTTATGTTTTTTTCTACAATAATTACTGTTTTTTGCTTGGTAATTTTATTTTTCCTTTTTTCTGATAAGTATAGTTCTATTGACAAAGAAGAGAATATACCTACAGAGAAACCTGAGCCTGAGCCTGAGCCAGAACCAGAACATGAAACTGAAATACCAGAACATTTAGCAAATTATGAAATAGATATTACCAACTCAATTAATAATATATGGACTTCTGCTAGATACATATATTTTGGTAATGAATTACCTAATGTGGATATTAGTTCGTTTCAAAAAGATGATATTGGTAAAAATAATACTGGAGTCGTATTCATGTATTCAAAAAAAATTGATGATATAGTACATGATGTTTATGTTATATCTGAAAAATTAATAGCTCCAAGTAATAAAACAGGTCTATTTGCAAATAGATATCTAGAAAAGATAGAAAATTTAAACTTATTAGTTACTAAATATACAAAAAGTATGAAAAATTGGTTTTATGGTGCAAAAAAATTAGAAATCATTGACTCATCTAATTTCAAGACTCGTAATGTAACAGATATGTCAAGAATGTTTAGTGAATGTGTGAATTTAACATCTTTAGACATTTCTAGTTTTGATACAAGAAATGTAACAAATATGACGTTAATGTTTTCTTCTTGTGAGAGGTTAACTTCTCTAGACGTTTCTAATTTTAATACTAGTAATGTAACAGATATATCACTCATGTTTAACAAATGCAAAGGTTTAACTACTTTAGATCTGTCTAATTTTGACACTACTATTGTTACAACTATGTCAGATCTGTTTTCTGGATGTAGCAATTTAACTTCTTTAGAACTTTTTGCATCTACAAGCAATGTAACAATGATGCAAAGTATGTTTCAAGGTTGTGAAAAGTTAACTTCACTAGACCTTTCTCATTTTGATACAAGTAAAGTAACAATGATGCAATATATGTTTAGTTCATGTACAAGTTTAACTTCTATAGACACTTCTAACTTTGACACAAGCAACGTAACAATGATGAGAAGTATGTTTGCTAATTGTAGAAAATTAACATCTTTAAATCTTTCTCATTTTATTACTAGTAAAGTAACAGATATGAATGGTATGTTTGAAAAATGTTACGAACTAACTTCTTTAGATATTTCCAATTTTGATACTAACAATGTGACAAACATGAATTATCTAATTAATGATTGCCTTAAACTTAAAAGTGTTTTTCTAACAAACGTTTCAATAGAAAGTACACGTAAATTGTTAAATATTTTTAGCACTCATACTACACCTTTAACTATAAATGTAAGCCAAGAAAATATTGATACACTCAAAGAGGAATTTCCTAAATTTGATTTTACTAGTAATAATACTTTAAATCTTGTCATTTATAAAAAAATGTTTTATAACTTTATTTAACTTATACAAAACAAAGGAATCTTATTTTAATAATAAGATTCCTTTGTTTTTTTATTTGTTAGTATAACAGCTATTAGCGCCAACAAGATAGTTAAGCCTAAGATTATAGAAAGTATGAAATACATATTCATATATTTTGGTAAAAAGAATAATAATAGAAAACAAATAAGTATAAATATAAATGTAGTAAACATAGTAAATAGTACTGCTATTCCTTGTTTACATACTTGAGTTTCATTTTTAAAATCAAACTTAGGATAAAGAAGATTAAACAACATACCTATATAAGTTATAGCTATTAAGAATATTACACTTATTATAAATATTAAACTAAATAGTCCTATATTAAGTTTAAACAGAATTAAAAAAATAATATTAGTAATAACAAGCAATGGTAAGTAAGATACTAATGCTGTGTATATTTTAGCTTTAATAATGCTTTTAAAACTATCAGGCGCTGTTTGAAGTATCCATAAACTTTTACCTTCTAAAGATAAACTAGAATTAGTAATAGGAGCCATACCAAATCCAAACATAATAATTAGTATTATATATGGACTATATGAAGCTATTAGTTCACTTCCGCCCTCCATTTTAGAAATCATAATATAACCAGCTATTCCCATTATAGGTACTAGTATAGTACCTAAAAAGCCATTAACAAAATATATAGGTGTGTTTAATAATTTTACCCATTCTTTTTTAAACATAGCTTTGTATAATGATGATTGTTTATTTTTTCCTTCTTTATATTTAGAAGTTGATGTAGATTTATTTATCATATTATTTATTTTTTTGAAAAAGAATGTAATAAAGAATATGAATAAAGTAAATATAATAATATTAGAACCTATTACAATAAATATTGATAATGCATCTAAATTAATTGCTTTAAAAGACAGTTTTAAAATAGGGAAAACATAATTAGCATAATCTAATAATGTGGCATATATATTAGCTGTAGACGCTGCTGAGTAAGATAATAATATAATAACTACAGTAATTATTAATATAAATAATATATTAAATAAAGATGCGAATTTTAATCTATCTATAGTTATAGATATTATGAATCCAATTAAACCAGCTACTGCTATAGGTACTAAAGGTATAAAAGGAATTAGTAATACTCCTACTAATATACCAGATATAGATAAAGTTTCATAAAGAATAACAAACGATGGAATAATTGCTACTAAAGATATTAGTAAAGTTAGAATGTAGTGAAATACTATTTTACTAATAACTATATTAATACTTTTAAGTGGTAATGATTGTAAAAGATCAAAATCATTACCATTAAATAAATTACCTTTTATTCTATATATACTTAATATAAGTACTATTAGAGAAACTACTCCTATAACCATAGGAAAGTAATAATCTTGCGCTCCTAAAAGATTAAATATAGAGTAATACATATAATTGTATAAAGCACTAATACCTATTGCTCCAACAACTATACCTAAAATAATACCTAATGTAATCCAACGTTTTTTACCCTTATTAAGTAGAAAAGAAAAAGATTCAATAAATTGAGTTTTACATAATAATGATATTTCTTTCATTATTTATAGATCTCCATAAATAGTTGTTCTAGATTCCCATTTTTATTAACTTCGTTAATATCACCACTTACTATTAACTTACCACCTTTAATAACAGCAACTTTATTACATAACTTTTCTACTACTTCTAATACATGTGATGAAAAAAATATAGAAACACCTTCACTTGCTAGTTCTTTCATAATTTGTTTAGTTGTATGACTTGCTACAGGATCTAGTCCCACAAATGGTTCATCCATAATAACTACTTTAGGATTATGACAAAGACTAGCTATTATTGCTATTTTCTGTTTCATACCGTGTGAATAACCTTTAATCTGACGAGATAAATCATTTTCTATTTGATACATTTTAGAATACTTTTCTATTTGAATAGAACGAGTTTTTGAGTCTACTTTAAAAATATCACAAATAAAGTTTAGATATTGTATTCCTGTTAAGTGTTCATATAAATCAGGATTATCAGGAATGTAAGCCATTTGTTTTTTACACTCTATTGGATTTTTTGATACATCTGATCCATTTATAGATATAGATCCTTCTTCAATAGATAATATGCCAACTATTGCTTTTATAGTTGTACTTTTACCAGCGCCATTATGACCGATAAATCCGTAAATATCTCCATCTTCTATTGTTAAAGACAAATCATCAACGGCTAGTACACCTTTTTTATATGACTTACTAAAGTTTTTTATTTCTATCATAAATACACTCCCTTTTTTTATATTATAACATATTAATAAAATTAATAAAGCAAAATATATTATTATAAATTATTAAATATTATTAAATAAAAAAGCAAGCATACGCTTGCTTTTAATTTATTATTGAGGTTTTTTAATTCCGTTTAATACTTTGTTTAATTGAAGTAAAGATTCTTTAGATACAGTTGCATCCATAACACTAGCCATGTTTACAAGTCTAATTACAGAAAATCCACCAAGCATAGTCATCATTTTTTCTCTTTGTTTATCGTCCGTTGGAATTTTAGATTCTCCATCTTTACCATCGAACATAGTTAACATGAATTTACCAACAAGCATTGCTCCTTCTTGTACTTTCATAATATCATCGATACTATCATTTAATGAAAAGAATCCTTCTGGTTCAGTAATGTCAAACCAGTTTAAGATTATTCCATTTTCTTTTAGTTTATAAGCTTCATTAAACACTTCTACTTTATTAATTGTAGATGTATCTGTTAAATTACCACTAACTGCTTTAATTTCTGATTTACCAACATTATCAACTTCAAAATAGAAAAAGTGATCAGCTGCTTGTTTTTTACCAACAGATATACCGTTAACAAATAACTCAACTTCTTTTTGGTTAGAGTAAACTTTAACTGTTGTTTTAGCTTCTACTCTATCAACATATCTTTTACTACATAAATGAATAAATGGTTCATCACTTAACCACGCTTTATAAGCATAGAAAGCATCTTTTTTATATTTTCTATCAATTGTCACAAGACCTTTATGGTTTTGTCCGTTTTCTCCACCTTCGTTTCTTCCGTCACAACCGAAGTCGAACATGTTCCAACAGTGAGTACTCCACATATATTTTCTTGAAAAGAATTGTTTAATTAACTCTTCGTGATAATAAGCTTGATATTCTTCTGAATAATCACCTTGTTTAGGATTAGAATTATGCCAGTTTAAACCTTCGCATCCATATTCAGAACATCCTACTGGAATATTAGGATTTTTCTTACGGAATTCATCAAACCAAGGACCATTCATTGATACATTACCACCGTACCAACCAAAGTAATGATTATATGAAACTAAATCTGGAATATATACATAAGGATCATCCATATCAGTCATACTAACACAAGCGATAGTTGTTAAACGAGTACTATCCATAGAATGACATAAATCATTTAAGATTTTATGGTTTTCTAATAAATCCGGGTCAGATTGAGTAGCCATTGTTATTTCATTACTTAATCCCCAACAAATAATACTTATATGGTGATAATTTTGAGAAATAAGGTCTTTCATTTGATCAATAGTATTTTGTCTACCATTTGGCATATGACGTGAAATATAAGGAATTTCAGCCCATATAACTAAACCTGATTCATCACATAGATCGTAGAAATATTGATCATGTTGGTAATGCGCAAGTCTAATAGTAGTAGCTCCCATTTCATTAATTAAATCGATATCTTCTTTATGATGTTCTTTAGATAAAGCATTACCTACTCCCCATCTATCTTGATGACGAGAAACTCCTCTTAATGGATATTCTTCACCATTTAATATAAATCCATTTTCAGGACATACTTTATAAGTTCTAAAACCTAATCTTGTAGATACGTGATCTAATACTGATTTATCATTTACTATAGCCACTCTAAGAGTATATAGATATGGATTTTTACGGCCATGCCATAATGTGATTTCTTTTAAATTTAAAGTAACTTTATTAGCTGATACTTCAGCTGATTGTGTTAATACTACTTCATTTTTATTATTTAAAACTTCAAACAATACTTTTTCTTTTCCTGTTTGATTTTTGATAAATAATTCAACTTCTATTGATTTAGATTCAACGATAGGAGTTGCTTTTATACCTATTGAACCGTGATTCATTAAATCAAAATGAACATTGTTTACACCAATAATATTTACACTTCTATATAAACCACCATAGAAAGTAAAGTCTGCTTGTTGAGGGTATACTTCATCATTTGCTGAGTTATCAACATCGATAGCTATAACATTAACATCTTTAATATCTTCTAGTTCTACTCTCCAAGTTGAATATCCACCTTTGTGAGTAGCTATTTTTTTACCATTGAAATAAGCAACAGCAATTGAGTTTGCTCCTTCAATTTCTAAAAAACATTTATCAGTTTGTGGCAATTCTGACTTTAATATTTCTTTTGCGTAGACGCAATGACCTCTAAAATAGTCATTTCCACCATCTTGTCCATCTATTGCATTCCAAGTATGTGGAAGATTGATTGCTTCCCAGTCTTTTGGAAGTGAAGTTGGAATAGTTGTTGTATCTTTTTTGAATTTCCAATTTGAATTAATATTTAATATTTTTCTCATTTTCTTCTCCTT
>JBOFSX010000208.1:0-2611 GCA_051651765.1 Anaeroplasmataceae bacterium
CATGATTAAGCACTCCATCTGGTGTTTCATACGTTATAACGGAGCCACCGTTATTAGTCCATAAGACTGATTGTATCAATCCTAATAATTTTAAATTATGTTGTTCAAGTATATCTGATGTCGATATTGGTTGCAAAGCCATTGCTGACATCTGACATAAAGCAAACATTCCTATTAAAAATTTTTTCATATTATTTCACTTCCTTTGTGATTTGATAAGTTTATTATACACTATATTGTGGAGAAAGTCAAATTTGACTTTCTCTTTTTATATTGCTTAGAGATTCTGCTATCTTTCTAACAACAATGTAATGTGTAATATCTGGGTCTACACAACACGCATCTCTATATATGTACATACCATTTAATCCAGCGAACTCATGTTCTTTTGTTCTACCATGCTCTAATACTTTTGTTTTTGCCAAATACATCTTTTCGATAGTTCCTGTTGGACTAATATACATTGCTACTCGTCTATTATTTGAAATATGTGTGCTTATAACTTGCCCCACATATTCAGATTTATCGTGAGCCACTGAGAATGGATGTGGAGCATTTTGTACTATTCCGTATATATTAGTAGTGATAAGTGTACACAATACACCTAATGTAATTAGTAATTTTTTCATTAATTGAATCCTCCGTTTATTATATATCTGCTATTACCATCATAAAAAACATTTCAAGAATCAACATTAAAAATCCCCATAATACTCCGTCATTTACAAATAATGCAATCATTCCTATGTTGTATGAAACAAATCCAAGACACATAATAATTACAGTAGCCATGTTTTGATTATTTCTCTTTTTAATTCTCGCTTCTTCTTTGTAATTTTGAACATCTTCTAATACTTTGTTTTCACGTTTGTCCATATATTCACCACCAATTATTTTTTTCTTCTAACACTTTTTCTAAGTATTCTTAATAAGTCTTTATCATCATCAGTTAATTCAAGAGAATCCATATCTGGTTTTTTTATATCTGAATACATTCTTTGTATTCCTAATAATGATGCTTCTTTTCTTTCAAGATGAAACCTTTTTATTTCTGGTAATGATTTCTTTTTCAGTATAGAACGAACATATTTAAGTTCATCATTAGTATCATCTATGCTTTTAAATTCCTTAGCTATTATTATTGCTTTATCCAACATAGTATTAACTCTTTTTGGAATACCATAATTAAGTTCCATCTCATTATTTCTATGTGAAGTTGTTTTTCTATTCTTTCCTTTGTGCTTAACACTTCTTGCCATAGCTCCTACCGAAGACCAATATAGTTTTGCAATATATAAATCTCCTATTGACATAGTAGAGCCAACAATCATAGATAACCTTTGCGTTGGAGATATACTCTTTATCATATGTTTCTTTATTCTATCTATCATATCTTGTTTTTCTAATAATCCTATCTTAGTCATTTTAATTGACATTTTTAATCAACTCCTTTTTATTTTATGAGATTTTTTTAAACATATTTGTTATTCTTGTTTTTAATGATACAGTTGTTTTTTTCTTATTTTCTCTTTGTTTTTTAAGTGCCTCATATAAATCAACCTTATCTCTCATTTCTTTTGTCATTCTCAATTTCCTCCTGTGTTTTTATTATAATTAATTATATCATGTGTGTGAATAAAAGTCAAGTTTTATTTACACGCTTGTATTCATTGTTAATACTTCAATTTCTGTTTTCAATTCAGCTATTCTTTCATTGTAATTTTTTATATATTGAGCAAACTCTTTAATTAAATTCTCTCTTCTATTAATTTCTAACGACACTGTTATATCTTGACTATTTTTAAATGCTTCCAATTGACCATAAAGAGATTCATCTCTGATAATTAAATATTCCTCATCATCACAATTCGCATAAATTATATTTGTTATATCTTCATATAAACACATATCTAATAAATAAAGAGCCGTACTTCCAGATATATTCATTGTATTTGCAAATGATTTTAATAATGAATTCGCCTTATTCATCAATCCAAAATTACTTAATTCATTTATCACTGTCTTTATATCACTCGCACTGATATACATTCTCATTTCTCCATTATATTTTCTTAATGTGTATAAATCAATTATTCTACTCATTTCACAACACCTCTCTCGTTTTTATATAAATATTATATCATGAACCTTGTCAAAAGTCAAATTGCATTTTCATTAGTGTAAAGAATAATGAGCTTATAGCTCATTATTCAATATTTAAATCAATCACGTTTCCTTTTTCGAATCTCTTTATTGCGTCCCTTCCTGTTGTAGATAGGTCTTCTAAATGTGTAATATGCTTTTTCATTTCTGGTAATGCCTTTCCTCTAAACTCTTCTATATCAACTATCGCTTTGTTTAATTCAACAAATGCTTCTTTTAACTTATCTGCGTCCAGCATAGTGCTACTTGCTTGTTTATTAATCTCTGCACCTTGTACACCTATCATCTTTGAAGTTCTCAAAATCATATCCGAAGTCATATCATTAAGGGCTTGTACTTGCGTCATAATAATCTTTTGGTCTGCTAATGAGTTTGCTAATACAACTGCTTGATGTAATGCCACAACCGTTACATTTTTAGCTCTATCAACACCTCTGATTAATTCCTT
>JBOFSX010000209.1:0-10607 GCA_051651765.1 Anaeroplasmataceae bacterium
CATATCTTTTTTCTAAAAACTTTGGATATAACTTGATTAGATATTCAATAGCTTTCATACTAACAAATTCTAAATCTACCACTTCATCTTTAATAGAACCACAAATTGATAGTTTTAATCCGACTTCTTGATCTTCAAATTTTGGCCATAAAATTCCTGGAGTATCTAAAAGCATTAATTCGTCAGATATTTTAATCCAAGATTGACCCTTAGTTACACCTGGTTTATCACCAGTTTTTGCCGCTTTTCTTTTGCTTAAAGTATTTATAAAAGTAGACTTTCCAACATTAGGAATACCTAATACTAGTGCTTTAAAGTAATCTCCAGATAATCCTCTAGATAAAGATTTAGTTATTTTATTTTCTAATACTTTTCTTATCATAGGAATTATTTTAGAAATATTATGATTATCAATACAGTCTATATCTAAACATAAAGAATTATCATTTGATAAATGTTGTATCCATTTTTTTGTTTCATTACTATCAGCCATACTAGATTTATTTAATATAATTAGCCTTGGTTTATTTTTAATTATTTCATCAACCATTGGATTTTTAGAAGAATATGGAATTCTTGCATCTCTTAATTCTATAATAATATCAACTAGTTGCAACTTCTCTGTAATTTCTCTTCTTGCTTTTGCCATGTGGCCCGGAAACCATTGAATATTACTCATAAAATTCCTTTCTTATTTAACAATTTTGAAAGATGAGATAGAAAAAAGTACCTTTCCTACAATATCTTTATTATTAACCAAACCTATAACTCTACTATCAGTAGAATTATCTCTATTATCACCAAAAACTATAGAATAGTTTTTAGGTACAGTGCAAGCGTAATTGTCAGCTACATCATATTCTGTACTAGGTCCTTGGAGAATAGATGTTGCTCTTTTATAATCTAATATATCCATTATTTGAATCTTTTCACCATCAACAGTTAAATATTGATCAATGTATTGAATTTTTGAATTTTCAGTAGCAACGACCCTTTTGACAAAAAAACTATTTTCAAAATTATACTGTTTACCTACTTCTAAAATTATAACATCATTAATTTTAGGTTCGTAAAATAAATTTGATACTAAAAGATTTTCTCCATTTCTTAAAGTTGGTTGCATTGATTCGCCTTTAACAGTTGTAGGTGTTATCAAAAATAAAATTACAAATGAAACTAAAGCTAATGTACCTATAATGGTTTTTGCTATATCAAATATTTTATATGTGTATTGAAGTATTTGATTGTCTTTAACTTTTTTACCTATAATAAACATTAAAGAATATATTAATGCATGAGATGCCATTAATATGTAAAATCCATATATATTAACAATAGATAATTTACTTTGATATTTAAAGAAAATGAATGAGGAAATCAACAAAATTAAAAACAAAGGTAAATTAATAAATGTTGATAGCTTTAAATTATGTTTAAACTTCTTTTCATCAATTTCATCTTCAACAATAAAGTCGTCTTCTATTAATTCTTCTTGTTCCTTATTGTCCAAATTCATTTTATTCATCCTCGCTAAATATTCTTTCTAATTCATCAGGAGTTACAAGTATCTCTCTTGCTTTAGTACCATTTTTCTCAGATACAATTCCCATACTACTTAAAATAGAAACAATTCTTTGTGCTCTATTGAACCCTAGATTAAAATCTTTACCTATAGTATTAATTGAACAGTTTCCTTGTTCAAAAATATAACATGCTACGTTATAAAGCATTTCTCTTGATTCTTGATTCGAACTAACATCAGGACTAGATATTTGTGATTGCTTTTTCTTTAAGTCATTATGAGAAAACAAGAAATTAGGATTTCTTTGTTGTCTAATAAAGTCTGTAACATTGTCAATTTCTTCATCAGATATATAAGCTCCTTGAAGTCTGTTAGGAATATCTCCTTCTTTTATAAGCATATCCCCTTTACCTAGTAGAGATTCTGCTCCACCTTCATCTAAGATAGTTGAACTATCTGTTTGAGAGAACACTTTAAATGCTATACGTGTAGGAATATTTGCTTTAATTGAACCTTTAACAAATTCAACAGTTGGTCTTTGTGTTGCAAGTAAAATATGAATACCTGCTGCTCTTGCTTTTTGCGTAATTCTTTTTATTGAATCTTCTAAATCACTAGAACATACCATCATTAAATCTGCTAACTCATCGATTACGATTACTATGTAATACATTTTTTCTAACGATGGATTCATTTTTACTTTGTTATTATAATCTTTAATTGTTCTAGCTTTATTTTGAGCAAAATGAGCAAATCTTCTTTCCATTTCTTCACATGCCCATTTTAAAGATTCACTAGCAATAGTAGGATCTGTAATAACTGGAGTTATAAGGTGTGGTAAGTCATTGTAACTAATTAATTCTACTGTCTTAGGATCAATTAATATTAATCTTAAGTCATCAGGTTTATTTTTTGTTAATAAACTTATAAGTATAGTGTTAATACAAACAGATTTACCACTATTAGTTGCACCAGCAACTAATCCATGAGGCATTTTATCTATGTGAGTAAACATTGCATTTCCATCTATATCTTTACCTAACGCAACTCTTAAAGGTTCCGTTTCATCATAAAATTCATCATTAAGAATGTCACCAAAGCATACCATTTCCGGTTTATCATTAGGAACTTCAATACCTACAGTTTTTTTACCCGGAATAGGTGTTTGAATACGTAGGGTTCTTGCCCCTAGATTCATTTGAAATGTATCAAAAATATTTGCTATTTTCTTAACATTTACACCTGATTCAAGTAATATTTCATATCTAGTAAATGTAGGACCTTTTGTATATTTTACCACTTCACCTGGAATGTCAAAATCTTTTAAAGTTTTATTAATAATTTCTTTTTTCTCTTCAAGCCATTCTGGTAAGTCTTCAGTTTCTGAAGAACTCTTTTTAAATATAGATCTAGGAGGAAGTTCATAATCATCAAAATTATCATAATTATTAAATCTATCTCTTGGTTCATTATCAACGTTATCATTAGCAAATTGATTACTGTTATTTGAATTTTCAATTACTTGTTCAAGTTTGTTTTCTTCTTTCTCGTATGAAGGTTCTTCATAATAATTTCGTTCAATATTTACAAGTATTTTAGATTCTTCATTATTTTTGTCAACAGTTGTTTCACTTTTTCTTACTATGGTAGAATGAGATAAATCTTTTCTAAAAATATTTTCAGGAAGTTTATCTATATCATGTTCTACTAATGTAGGTTTTAATTCTTCTTCTAATACATTAATATTATCAGTATTGTCGAATGTGTCAGCTGGAATTTGTTCAAATTCCACATGTTTAACATCAGCTGGCTCTGATTTATTTTGATTCAAAAGTTCTTCTTTAGTTTTAATAAATGTAAAATCTGTTGTCCCTGTAACTTTATTATGTGTTTGATTTTCTAAATCTCTTCTTTTTAATGGTGTTATATCATCACCATATACCGCTTTTCTAGTTTCCTCGTTTATAATATCAAATTCATAATATTTAGTTCCGTGTTTTGCTATTATTTCTTCATCAGTAATCTTCTTCTCATTTTTATCTCTAAACGAGTCATACGTTTGTCTAACATCAATATCAGTTACTTTAGAAATGTCGTTAACTAGAATAGTGTCTTTTACAGCCGATCCAAATAAAGGAGAACCAATTACTGTTTTTTTATAAGAGTCTCTTGATTTTTTTAACCCTTCATAAGCTACGTCAATTTGAGGAATTCTATAACTTTCAGGTTTATTTGATAGAATCTTTTTTTTCATAAATTACTCCTTCTTATTTTTTTTAGAAAATTTTTCTTGAATAAATGATGTAAATTTTTTGAATTTATCATCTTTCTTTTCTGGTTCTAATTTAATAACCTTACCATCATTATCAGATTTATAAACATCTGTAAAGTCGACTACACCATTACCCATTTCGGTTTGTTCTACATTTAATTGGTTTTCAGTTTCTTCTATTTTTTCTTGAAGTTCATTTACTAAAGCATTAGATCCAAAATCAACATCAACTTCCTCATCAAATACACTCTTAGAATATACTTTATAAGTTTCTTCACCACATATAGAAATTATTACAAGACAAATTTTACCAATAACAAACGAAGTTGTCGTATTAATTACCAATTTTTTTGTCCAATAAATAGGGTTAACTACATTGATAACACTCTTAGCGGCTTTAAATGTACTTGTGAGTTTATATTTTTTAGTAATCTTCATTAATGAATGATCATCAATACTTTTCTTTGTATCCGTTAAAGATATGATGGTTGATATTTTTAACCTTCTTACTAATTTTAACCCTCTATGACTTAATAGTTCATCTAATCTTTTTGAAATATATACAGACAGTAATAGTAATTCGTCTACACTAATTTCATATAAAGGATATTTACTTTCCGGAAAAAATCTTCTAGATATATTTTGAATCATATCAAAAGATAAATCCATGCAGTGAGAAAACTGTGATTTATCTTTTCTCAATTTCTTATCTTTAAATAAATCACGCGTCTGATTAACAAGTTCAAGTACTTCTTCATCCGAGATTGCATTATCTACACCTTTAACAATATGTCTTTTTTTACGAATAGAAAAAAGGACTACTAAAAAATATAATAGTACAATCAAAACAATACCAAATGAAATACCTACAAGAAAACTTATAAGTACTGAAATATTAAATTCAAAGATCCATATTTTAAATAACATCATAAGTTTTCGCCTCAATTTAATTATATAATATTTTTTTAATTTAATAAAGAATTATGTTATTAGTATTATATTATATGCTATAATTCAGTAGAGGATTAATATTATGATAAAAATGATAGTATTTGATATGGATGGAACTATTTTGAATAATGAAGGTAATCTATCTAATAATACAATTGAATATTTGAAATTGCTTAAAAATGAAGGTTACATTATTATTTTTGCTAGTGGAAGACCCTTTATGTCTTTACTTAAATCAGCGAATTTGCTAGATTTTGATTTTCCATTAATCTCGGAAAACGGAGCATATCTTTCAACTCCTTCTTGTGATATAGAAAAATCATTTGCTTCAATATGTATTAATGATTTTTTAAATATTTTCAAATTTTCTAAAGAACATATTGTTAGTTCATTTTACTCTGTTAAAAATGAAATATTTATTTATAACAGATTAGATAAACTAGAAACATTTTATAATATAACTGAGTCTACTGTAGTACACAATGGTCCTTTTGATAATATAGATAATCTTAAAGAACCTAATGGAGTTATATTTATAGTTAAGACAGAATTTAAAGACTTATTTGAAAATTATATTAAAACTAATTTTTATGATAGACTTAATTTGAGGTGCGCAGGTTTTGATATTAAAAATGCAGTTTATGAACTGTCTAGTTCTTCTTCAAATAAATCAATAGCAGTAAACTTCTTATTAGATCATTATAATTTGTTAAACGAACAAATGATTTGTTTTGGAGATGGAGAAAATGATATTGATATGTTAAAAATGTCTATTAACTCAGTAGCCATGAAAAACGCATCTGATAACGTTAAATCTTGTTCTAATTTTATAACTGACTTTACTAATGATGAAGATGGTGCAATTTTATTTTTAAAGAAATTTTTATAAAAAGAAGGTTATCAGTAAATGATAACCTTCTTTTTATTTATGTAATTATACCAGCCATTTTTAATAGATAAATAGCATTTCTAGTTGTGCTTTTTCCTTCATTAATCTTATAATTGAATAATATTTTATCATTATCATAATGTTCTAAGAAAAAGTAATTTCTAACATTATCTGCTTCACATAACTCATAATCATGAGTTGTGATTATTGATAATATGTTTTCTTCATGAAGTTTTGAAAGAACAGCTTTTGCTCCTTCAATTCTATCTTTAGTGTTAGTTCCTTTAAAAATCTCATCAATTAGTACTAACATTGGTTTTTTAGTAGCAATATAATCTACAATGTTTTTAATTCTTAAAATCTCTCCATAAAATGTTGATATACCATTAGAAATATCATCTGTAACTTTCATTGAAGTAAATAGTTTATACATTCCTGCAGAAAATGAAGTTGCACAAACACAAGAACCGGCTTTAAATAATAAGTAATTAATCCCTATACTTCTCATGAAAGTAGTTTTACCACTCATATTAGAACCTGTGATAATATTCGATGCAATAAAATCAAAGTCATTTCCAACACATGAAGATTCTTCAATCAATGGATGCATTAAGTTTTCGAATGTAATGTTAGTTGTAAATGTAGGTACTACCTTGTTATCTTTTGATAATCCTATTACTGACATACTTAATAAACTTTCAATTTTACCTATACCAGTAAATGCATCTTTTAAATATGTGGAATGTTTCTCATTCCATTTTTTGTATGCATATAAAATAAATGGATCTAAGATGATTACAGAATTTAATAATAATTTAAACAAGAAGTTTCTTCTAGTGGTAATAATAGAATTTAGAATAGTGAATTGAACAAATGCAGAATTATTTAAATTCTTTGTTTGATTTTGATATTCAACAAGTTTTTTTGATTTGTATTCTTCATTTACGATTACTTTAACAACTTTGTTAAATCCAATAAACTGATTGTTAATAGGTAGTAGATTAGATTGAACTTCTTTCATTTCTTTTACAAATAGTTCTGTTGAAAATAAATTTAGTATTATAGGAACTAATATATATCCAGCACTCAACTTATCTTGAATTATAAATATAACTACCGCTATAAATATCAAAAGCGAAAAAATTGGTAGTATCCAATACCATTTTTGAAAACTTACTTTATTCTCTAATAAATTCAAAGCATTATCCATACTATTTTTTCTAACATCATTACCATTTTTTTCATACTTTTTCAAAACAGCACTTAGATTTAAATGCTTATCTAAATCTTCGCTAAACTCTAATACAGCTTCTTGTCTTTCAAGTATTTCTTCATTTGTAGTATCAATATCCTTTAACAATTGCGAAAGCTCATATCTACCATATGGTGTTTTAGAAAGACATATGTATTGAAATAAAGAATTTTTTCCAAAAACATCTAAGTCTGATTCAAAGAAATTATCAGAATCTTTTAAATCGTTACCTGTGTCTGTAAAATTTCTCCATTTATTATTTCTTCTAGATTCAAAATCACTAATTGATGATAATTTAAATCTTATAGTTTCTAACTTATTAAAATATTTAGCATGTATGATCATACATAAAATAAATACTATAGTAACTATTGTAAATGCTATTAAATAATAATACGAGTTAGAAAAAGACATTACTAAAAATACAACACTTAAAATAAACAATATTGCTCTTAAAAGAGCTATAATTTTTACTTTTTTTTCTAGTGGTGGTTTTTGTATTTCTATATTTTTTTTATAAGTATTTAAACTATTCATTTGTAAACACCTTTTCTATAATGAGATTTACTTCTTCAACTAAATATCCTCTAGATACTAATAATCTATATATTTTAGTTTTAGATTGTATTATATCATTTGATTTATATGACATAATTTTAATTTTTGCAAACTCTATACCTTTATCTATAAATAAGTTAGAATCTACGCTTTGTGCTTTTTCTTTTAATAATTCATTAGATAACTCCAATGAAGTTAATTTAGATTCTATTACATTAATTCCATAATAAGTGTCTACTAATTTATTAAAGTAATCATTTAAAAATTGATCATCGTTTAATAATTTTACACTTTTAAGTTTTTCAATAATAGAATCTATTAATAAAACATCCTTGGTTTTTTTTAACAAATATGTTCTTATATGAAAAGAACATTTTATTGATTTAGCAGCATATTTTAAAGCATTTGTATAAATGTTGTTAATAAGCATTTTTTCTTTTACTTCTAGTAATGTATTATTTGAAATAAAGTTATTTGTGTACAATTTAAAATCAAACATAAGTTGTATGTCAATTTTTTTTAATACTTCATTATTTGATAGATGTATATTAACTAAATCATTGGTTAAATCATCTACCTTAATAATTTTAATTAAATCAAGTTGCATAATTTCCTACAACTTCTTTAGTTGCACTAATAAAAGCAAAAGCATCTGGATCAACTTCATTTACTAATTCAAGTAACTTATATGCTTGATTTTTTTCCATTGTACAAATTAACATAACTTTATTTTCATCTGTGTATCCACCTCTTACGTCACACTCTGTAACGCCACGACCTATACTTTTAAAAAGCATTTCCTTCATTTCATTTGATTTGGTTGTAACTATGTAAGCCGTTCTTCTTGATTTAGCTTTAAGAACAATAATATCAACTAGATAACCAACTAATATTACAGTCATTACTCCGTATAAAACCATTTCAATGTCATAATTGCCTAAACTAACAAAAGCTCCACCAATTAAAATAACTAGTCCATCCGTTAAATACATGGTTTTTGAATAAGGTATTTTCATATATTTAACCATTATTTTTTGAATTACATCCATTCCACCTGTAGTACCTTGATTTTTAAAACAAATACCTAATCCTAACGCTGTAAACAAACCGCCTATAATAGCTGCTACAATATAAGGTGTTTGCACATCTACCTTAAAAAAGAAATCAGGTGACATGGTTTGTTCAAATATTAAAATTATTGTTGGAGATAAAACAGTTGCATAACAAGTTTTAAAGAAAAAATCTTTACCTAATAATATTAAACCCACAACTAATAAAATACCGTTTACTATATACAGGAAAATTGATGGTGAAAATGGTAAGTAATCTGAAATAATTATTGATATACCCATAGTACCACCGGTAACTAAACCAGTAGGTGTTAAGAAAAAATAATAAGCAATATCTAATAAAAGAACACCTATTGAAATTTCAATAAATTGTCTAACTCTTTTTTTGTTCATTTTAATTACCTTCTTTAATGAATTTAAGATAAGCTTGAATAAATGAATCAATATCTCCATCTAAGACAGAATTTACATTTCCACTTTCAAACTGAGTCCTATGATCCTTAACAAGAGAGTATGGATGCATAACATAAGACCTTATTTGTGATCCAAAACTATTTTGAGATTGTGATCCTTTAATAGCCTGTAATTCTTCTTCTTGTTTTCTAATGCTTAATTCTAGTAATTTACTTTTTAAAATTTTTAAACAAGTTTCTTTATTTTTAATTTGACTTCTTTCATTTTGGCAAGATACTACAATTTTTGTTGGTAAATGAGTTACTCTAACTGCACTATCTGTAGTATTAACAGATTGACCACCAGCTCCACTACTATGAAAAACATCTATGCGAATATCTTCATCTTTTATAATTATATCATTATTGTTATCTTCTATTTGAGGGACAACATCGCAAGAACAAAATGATGTGTGTCTTCTTGATTGAGAATCAAATGGAGAAATACGTACCAATCTATGTACACCTCTTTCAGCTTTTAAATGACCATAAGCATAATCACCTTGCACTGAAATAGTTACACTTTTGATTCCCGCCTCTTCTCCAGCTTGATAATCCAATAATTTTACTTTGAATCCTTTTTTTGCAAAATATCTAGAGTACATTCTGTAAAGCATTAAAGCCCAATCATTAGATTCAGTTCCACCCGCTCCAGGATGTATTTCCATTATTGCGTTATAATTATCATATTTATCGCTTAAAAGGGTAAGATTTTTGAGTTTTTCTAAATCATCTGAAAACTTTAAAATTTCTTCATCAATAAGCGCAGCTATCTCATCATCTGATTCAGATAACTCAAATAAAGAAAGTAGATTATTTAAATCATTATTAATTAAGTTATATGAATTTATATTACTTCTAATCAAATTAGATTCACTTATTATACCTTGAGCTTTAACTTGATCATCCCAAAAGTCTGATTTTGATATTAAAGCTTCTAGTTCCTCTAATTTAATAGAATTATCCTTGATATTTAAAGTTTTATATAAATCGCTCACTTCTTTTTGAAATGAACTTATGTACTTGTTAATTTCGTATTTTTCCATAATCTACCCTATCATTGTTAAAAAGCTCTTAAAAGAGCTTTTTAACGACCGTGACAATATTTAAATTTTTTACCACTACCACAATGGCATAAATCATTACGACCTAGCTTTGCTTTATTATCAGCTTGTGGAATAACTTTTTTCTTTGTTTTCAAAGACGTATCTTCGGCTTGATTTGTAATAATTTTGTCTTCCGTCTCAGGTTTTTCTATTTTAATTTGAGCTCTAATAACAAATTTTAATACATCAAGATTTATATCTGTAGTCATTTTATTAAACAACATTCTACCTTCATTTTGATACAATTGAAGTGGATTACCTTGACCATAAGATTGTAAACCAATACCTTGTCTTAGTGCACTCATTTTGTCGATATGTTTTGTCCAAAAAGAATCAATTACTTTTAAAATCATGAAAGTTAAAAAGTGAGTATAAACTTCTTCTGGGAATGTATTTTTCTTTTCGTTTAATTTTTCTAAAGCTATTGAATAAATATAATCAACAATTTCTTTTTCGTCTAATTCTTGTAAAGCAGTCGCATCAATACTATGAGGACCAAAATATTTAGTATTAAATTCATCAGCTATCGCTTGAT
>JBOFSX010000210.1:0-1490 GCA_051651765.1 Anaeroplasmataceae bacterium
AGAAAATCAGATTATAAAAGGATCTGGAGATAGCTTTGCTTCGGCTCAAGAGAATATAGATGAATTTTATAATCGTTTACAAGAGCTTTACAACAATAGAAATAAAATACAAAAAAAATAAAAGTGAGGTTTTGTATGTTAAAAAAACTATTTATAGGCTTATTTGTTTGTAGTAATTTATTAATCGGCTTTGAAACCAAGACAGTAAAAACATTAGAAAAAGAAAATCCTACTATAACAAGCTTAGAACAAGAAGTGTTGTTTAATGCAATGCAAGAAATAAATATAGACTCTGGTTCAATTATCTATAACGGGATAGAAATTTTATTAAAAGACATTCCTTCATTAATGTTTGAAGCTTTTGTATTTAATAATATATTTGATTCTTCTGTTGGAACTTATGAACGTCAAGATGATATATATTTAAGATTAGTTAGTAGTGTAGATTTAGAAAATTTAACAAAAGCTACACCTAAATTTGTCAAAGCTAACAACTTAGTACAGCTTATTTTTGATCAAAATACTCATATATTTACAATTAAATATGTAACAGTAGATCCTGAAAATAAAAACTTTTTTGACTTAAACCTTATACAGGATAAAGAATCTATAAATAAAATACTAGAAAAAAAAGGAATTAGAACTAACAGTAATAAA
This sequence comes from Anaeroplasmataceae bacterium, assembly GCA_051651765.1. Lineage (GTDB taxonomy): Bacteria > Bacillota_I > Bacilli_A > Acholeplasmatales > Anaeroplasmataceae > JBOFSX01. Next base: position 658 of record JBOFSX010000210.1, read on the forward strand.
ATTTTACAGAAAAATACTATTAACAAAATAGTAGCAACTGTAATAAACGAATATGCATTACATTGTGCTTGGAATAATATTTATGATTTAACTAACGAAGATTCTCCAGATGGTTTTGCACATGAATTAATAAAAGATAACAGAAACAATAAAGATTATGAATATGTAGTTGGAGTTAATACTGATTTTGGTAGCATGCGACTTCCAATCGAAATTAAAATAAAACCCAACTTAGAATATACAACTAGTATCAAAAAAGATATTAAAAATTTAGCATTTGAGTATGCGGGTAAAGAGTACAATGTAATATCAATTTTGGAAGGTTTATATACGGTTAAAACTGCTTTAGGTTTAAAGCCGTTTGAAAAGATGGTTAGTAACGAAACTATGGAAAATTTATATGGACCTGATTTTAATTATAGAAACTATCACACTATAATTAATTTTGCTATTTCAAATAAAGATAAAATACCTCAAAATTTTTAAAGTTTAACACGAATAAGCAGAATGATAAAAATAAAAAGTGAGGTGCTTTGCATGTTAAAAAAATTATTTATATGGCTATTTATATTTGTAAGTTCTTTTCATTTATCTTATGCTAGTATATTTGATTCAATTAAAAACAAAATCAATTTAACATCTCAGTCTAAAGAAACAGAACAGGATTTATTATCAAAACTAGAAAATGATGTAAAAGAGAAGTTCAAAACAGAAGTAGTTATTCAAGGAATGCATCAAGAGGTATTTTATACTGATTTAACACCTTTATTATTAGAAGCTATTATTTTAAATGAATATATGGTGGAGAAATCAGAAATAAGATTAGTTGAACT
>JBOFSX010000211.1:0-8721 GCA_051651765.1 Anaeroplasmataceae bacterium
ATTCCATTACTCTTTTATTTTTCGAACAAAAAATAGGTGGGTATAATATTACTTACACATTTATAATTACTTTAGTATTAGTTTTTTTGTTTTTAAATTTATTTGATATTTTTAAAGAAATAAAAGAACACGTTAAACCAAACAAGATTCATATAATCATGTCTTTAATTTCGTTGGTTTCGCTTTTCGCATTATCGTTTTTAATTAAAGATATGAACTATATGATTTTTATATCAGTTCTATGTATTGTTTTTACAGCATCATTTGTAGCGTTAAGTAGGTATTTTATATTTTTGCTACCACTAGCTATATTGCCATTTGTTTTTCCTTTATCTTATGAGTTGGATTTAAATTTGTGGCTTTTAATATTATTTGTATCATTGTTACTACTAGCTTCATCATTTTATTTTAGAGGAAGAAAAACGACTATCCACCTATACGATAATTACTAGAGGTATTAATATGACTTGTAAGATATATGTTGAACATTCAAAAACACTTAAACCAGAATTAGATCACTGCCCTTTTTGTGATTTTAAATTAAAATACAAATATACAATTAGCAATAAAATAATTCAGTTTCACACCGGTAATGCTGTCAGAATTAAAAATCTTGGGTATGGATGTAGCAATTTGGATTGTAAACATTACGACTTAGTTCATTCATCACAGACGGCCGCCAAATATTGCTTTAAAGGATATACGTATTCTACCGAGGTTATAGCACTAATAGCTCTTTATAAAGAGCAAAAATTTTCTAGAGATAAAATTTTACTTAAGTTATATGATATGAATGTTAAAATTTCAGACCGAAACATTGATTTAATTTATAACAAATATAAAGAAAGACTTGCTTTTGATTATAAAAAGAACGTCAACAATCACTACAAATATATGCTTGAGTATTACGGATCAATTTTATTATCAATCGATTGTATAATACTAGATGATATTCATAGTTCTGTTATTATTCGAAGTTTTTTTAATAATGAACTATTAGGATTTCATATTGTTAACACAACCGAAAGCTGCAAATATAATTTTTTGGATGATTACATTCAACCAACACTGAATATTTCGCATATTGCTACTGTTAACCCTGACAATGATTTTTTTCCGTATATTAAAAATAGAGTTAACGATAACGTCAAATTTGTTTCATACTTAAATTATTAGGAGATCTATATGTATAGTTTTAAAAATGATTATAGCACTATATGTGCTAAGGAAATTCTAGATGCATTGACTAAATATAATGACAGACAGTTTTTGGGTTATGCATACGATTGCATTACTGATAAGGCTATTAATTTAATGAAAGAAAAATTTAATTACAACAACTGTGACATCCATTTTTTAGTAGGTGGGACACAAACAAATATGGTTTTAATTTCAAGTGTATTAAAAAGCTACGAGTGTGTTCTTGCTGCAGAATCAGCGCATATTTGTGTGCATGAAACGGGCGCGATTGAAGGTACTGGAAATAAAATTTTAATTTGTGATAGTGATAATGGAAAAATAACAGTAGAAGGTATCATTAAACAATGTCAAAAACATTCTAGTGTTCATATGGTTAAACCTAAACTTGTATTTATATCTAATTCGACTGAATTTGGAACTATATATACTAAACAAGAATTGATTGAAATTTACAATATATGTAAGAAACTAGATCTATATTTATATTTAGACGGAGCAAGATTGTCTCAAGCATTAGCATCTAAAGAAAATGATATTACGTTAAATGATCTATGTAATTATACAGACTTTTTTTACATAGGAGGAACAAAAGTTGGTGCCCCTTTAGGTGAAGCTTTGGTGATTGTAAATGATATTATAAAAGATGACTTTAGATTTCATGTTAAACATAAGGGAGCGTTATTAGCTAAGGGGTTTTTACAGGGCATTATATTCTATACCTTATTTAAAGATGACCTTTATCTAAAATTAGCTAAACATTCTAATGATGCTTGTATGTATATCAAAACAGAAATGGATAAATTGCATTTTGATTTTTTACACAAATCTAGTACTAATTTATTGTTTGTATATATTCCAAACAAAATACTTGCTGACTTAAAAGAATCATACGAATTTGATATTGTTGATGAATTAGAAGAAACCACTTTAGTGAGAATAGTTACATCATACTCTACAGATATGGAAGAGTGTATAAATTTTATAAATAACATAAAATCTTTATTAGCAAAAAATTAATATTAAGAAATTATTAACTACAAAATTAGACATTTCTCTAATTTTGTTTTTATTTTATTGAAAAACAAAGAATTATTGTATATACTAATTAAAAAGGAGATATATATATGAATGAAATATCTATAGATAAACACGATAAAAAAATACTCGAACAACTACAAGAAGACTCATCAATATCTAACTTAGATTTGAGTAAAAAAATCGGTCTTGCTCCATCTTCTACATTGCAAAGAACAAAGAACTTAAAAGAATCTGGAGTTATAAAAAAATTCACAACTATATTAGATGAAAAAGTACTAGGATATGAAATTACAGCTTTTGCACATGTTGCACTCGTTCCCTTAAATAGAGAATCTATTTCAGCTTTTATAGAAGAAGTTAATTTAATTCCTCAAATATCAGAGTGCTATACAATAACCGGTGATTGTGCTTTTATGGTGAAAATTATTGCAAAAGATTTAAAAGAGTACAGAGACTTTGTAATAGACAAAATAATGGCTATACCAAATGTTAGTAAAGTAGAAACTAATATGGTTGTAGGCGTAGAAAAATATACAACAGCACTACCACTATATAATTAATTAAGGAGTTACGTATGAAGGGAATTAAAAATATATACTCGTGGGCCAAAAAATATTTGGTCCATTTAATAATATTACTATGTTTATTTTATGCACTACAACTGCTATATTCTTATATTCCCCTACTAATACAATATGCAATTAAAGCTATCGGAAAGACGGATACTCAAGTTAATCTACCTAAATTTATTTTGAATATTCTGGAAAAGCAAAATGATGCTTTAAAAGTGATTTTAATTTTGGGCGCATTGATTATTCTGGTTCAGTTAATTAGATCTACAATGAGGTATACTTCAAACTATATGCAAAATTATGTTTCAGAAAGTATTGCATTAGACATGAAAAAAACTATGTATAACCATATAGCAGACCTACCTTTTTCTTATCATAACAACGTAGATACAGGTGATCTTATTCAAAGATGTACTTCGGACATTGATATGTCAAGTAAATTTCCATCTAATCAATTTTTAGAACTATTCAATATTATAGTTACTGTAGGGATTGGTGCCTATCAAGTGTTTAATATTAATACAACATTGATGTGGGTAAGTTTATCATTGATTCCTTTTACAGCTATTTCTTCGGTAATATACTTTAAGTATATTAATAAAGAATTTTCTAAAATAGAAGTTTTAGAAGCTCAAATGACTACTGTTATTCAAGAAAACGTTAATAATGCAAGAGTAGTAAGAGCTTTTAATAATGAAAAATATGAATTTGATAAAATGGACAGTATAAGTGCTAAGTTCAAAGAAAAGTGCGAAAAATATGATTTTAAAAGAGCTCTTTTTTGGGGATATATGGATGCGATTGTTGCTCTTCAATATGCGATAACTATGTTTGTTAGTATATTACTTACAAAAAAAGGCTTTATTGATGGAGCGGATGTAGTGGCATGTCTATTGCTATTAGGAATGTTAGTATGGCCAATGAGAGCGTTAGGTAGAATAATATCACAATTTGGACAAACATTGGTGGCTACTAATAGATTAGATGAAATATTAAATATCAAAATAGAATTTAATCAATACGAAAATTTAAAACCAATTATATGTGGTGATATTGAATTTAAGAACGTATCATTTGCTTTTAAAGATGATAATACATCGTTATTAAAAAATATTTCATTTAAAATTAATAAAGGTGAAACAGTAGCGATAGTTGGAAGAACAGGATCGGGTAAATCTACTATTTGTAACATAATAACAAGACTTCTAGATTATGATAATGGAAGTGTTTTAATTGATGGAGTAGAACTTAATAAAATTGATAAAAAATATTTAAGAAAAAAAATTAAAATGGTTTTACAAGATCCTTTCTTATTTAGTAAAACAATATACGAAAATATAGTTATATCTGACAAAAATACTTCATTAAGCAAAGTTAATGAAGTATCCGAAATTTCGGCAATTAAAGATGAAATTGATAGATTTAGCAACGGTTTTGATACAATAGTCGGAGAAAAGGGAACTACTCTTTCGGGAGGACAAAAACAAAGATTAGCGATTGCTAGGATGCTTATTGATGAGTCACCTGTTCTTATATTCGATGATTCTTTAAGTGCATTAGATAATAAAACAGATTTAGCTATAAGAAGAGCGTTACATAATAAAGATAGAAAACAAACAACTATTATAATAACTCATAGAACAACTACTGCAAAAGAAGCTGATAAAATCATTGTTATTTCAAACGGTGAAGTTGAAAGTATAGGAACTCATGATCAATTAGTAAGTGAAGGTAAACTTTATAGCGAATTATGGAGTATACAAGGAGAACTCGAAAAAGAGTTCATTTACTTAAGTGAAGGAGTTGATAGCTATGAATAATAAATTCGAAGATGTGACATATACCAGTAATACTAAAGCTTGGAGATACATATTTAGAATAATGCTAAAAGAAAAAAAGATATTAATTTTTATGTTTATTGCCTTAGTATTTACTGTAATACTTGATGTTACTTTGCCTTTACTTAATGAATACTCGATTAAAACATTCTTTGAAAGTACAGATCCTAATAGGTTTTCGAATATTTATGGTGTACTGTCAGCGTATATTATTTTTACGATTTTATATTTTATTAGCGTATTTTTCTATATAAGATTAGCATGTCTAATGGAAACTAGAGTATCATATAGACTAAGAAAAGAAGCGTATACTAATCTACAAAAAGTCTCATTTTCATATTTTGATAAAACTGCACAAGGTTGGATAATGGCTAGAATGACTAGCGATACTCGTACGTTATCAACAATTCTATCGTGGGGTCTAGTTGATTTTGCATGGGGCGTACTGCTGATGATATCTATTTTGATTATATTACTAATTCAAAATCCATTACTAGCATTGATAATAATAGTCCTATGTCCTATTATGTTGGGATTTACTATTTTCGTTAGAAAATATATTTTTAAAGCTTATAGACAAGCCAAAAAAATAAATAGTGAAATAACTGCTTCATTAAGTGAAAGTATAATGGGGAATAAAACTGCGAAAACATTAGTTATAGAAGACGACAATAAAAAAGAGTTTAACGCATTAACCCATAGATATAAAAAGAATATTCTTAGAGCTGCTAGGATAAGTTCTACATTTGGTCCAGTAGTATTTATACTTGGGTATATTGGTGTAGCGACCATTTTATATTCTGGAGGCTACATGATACTAAATGATATAAAAATATTTGGTAAGGTATTAACTATTTCTGGATTATATTTATTCGTAGACTACACAATAAAGTTCTTTGACCCAATAATGATGCTTAATAGATTTATAGGTGATATTCAACAGGCTAGCGCTAGTGCTGAAAGAATAGTAGCTTTAATAAAGGAAGACAATGAAGTTAAAGATACTGAAGAAATCATTGAAAAATACGGCGACTTATTTAATCCAAAATATGAAAACTACGAGAATCTTTTTGGTGATATAGAATTTCAAAATGTATCATTTAAGTATAATACTGGAGATACAATTTTAGATGAATTTAACATTAAAATTAGAAAAGGTAAAAGTGTTGCATTAGTTGGTCATACCGGAAGTGGAAAGAGCACAATAGTAAACTTAATTTCAAGATTTTACGAACCAACTGAAGGTACTATTCTTATTGATGGAATAGATTATAAAGATAGAAGTATTGGGTGGCTGCATTCAAATCTAGGATATGTATTACAAAGCCCTCAATTATTTAGTGGTACGATTAAAGAAAATGTGATGTATGGTAAATTAGATGCTACTTTAGACGAAGTTATTAAAGCATGCAAACTTGTTAATGCTCATGATTTTATTGTATCGCTTGATAAAGGATATGACTCACTAGTAGGTGAAGGTGGTAGCAAATTAAGTTTAGGAGAAAGACAATTAATTAGTTTCGCAAGAGCAATTATTTCTAATCCTAAAATTCTAATTCTAGATGAAGCAACTTCTTCAATTGATACTAAAACAGAAAACAAGATAAAAGATGCAATACACAATGTCTTAAATGGTAGAACTTGTTTTTTAATTGCTCACAGATTAAGTACTATTGTTAGTTGTGATCTTATCATAGTTTTAGATAAAGGAAAAATATTAGAAAAAGGTTCTCATCAAGAACTTTTAGACAAAAGAGGAAGTTACTACGATTTGTATCAAAATCAGTTTCAAAAACAGTAAAAATTAAATTAATTGACTTTTATAGGGTATTTTATATAATTAAAGTATATAGGAGGATTTATTTTATGGAATTAAAGGGAAGTAAAACTGAAAAAAATTTACAAACAGCTTTTGCAGGAGAATCACAAGCGAGAAATAAATACACTTATTTTGCTAGTGCTGCAAAAAAAGAAGGTTATGAACAAATAGCTGCCATTTTTGAAGCTACTGCTAATAACGAAAAAGAACATGCAAAAATTTGGTTTAAAGAATTAGGTTTATTATCTAATACAGAAGCAAATTTAATCTCAGCAGCAGCTGGAGAGCATGAAGAATGGACTAATATGTATAAGGATTTTGCAGTAATTGCTAGAGAAGAAGGTTTCTTAAAATTAGCTGCTAAATTTGAACTAGTTGCAAAAATTGAAAAAGAACATGAAGATAGATATTTAAAATTATTAAATAATGTTCAGTCAAAATCAGTATTTGTTTCTGATTCTGATACAACTGTATGGGAATGTAGAAACTGCGGACACTTACACACAGCTAAAAATGCACTTGATAAATGTCCTGTTTGTGATCATGAACTAGCATTTTTTGAAAAAAGAGTAATTAACTACTAAAAAAAACAAACTAAGGAGAATAGTTATGAAATATGAAATTAAAGGAAAGTCATTACCGTTACTAGTTATAGAATTAGAAAAAGGTGAAGAAATATTTGCTCAATCAGGAAGCATGACATACGTACAACCACAAATAAGTTTTAAACCTAAAATGAAAGGTGGATTATTTAAAGGTCTTGGTAGAGCTTTAACAGGTGAGTCAATGTTTCAAACTGTTTTTACTGCTGAAGAAAGCGGAGAAGTTGCTTTATCTATGTCTATGGTAGGAGCTATTATTCCATACGATCTTAGTAAAGGACCTTTCATTTGTCAAAAATCTTCATTCTTAGCTGCTCAAATGAATATCGAACAAAAAATGGTATTTCAAAAAAAATTAAGCGCTGGATTCTTTGGTGGTGAAGGATTTGTTCTTCAACAACTAAGTGGAAACGGTATTGCATTTTTAGAAGCTACTGGTGAAGTTATCGAAAGAGAACTTCAAAGTGGTGAAACTTTAATTGTTGATAATGGTCATATTGTTGGTTTTGAACCTTCTGTTAAGTATGATGTTAGATTAACTAAAGGAATTAAAAATATGTTATTTAGTGGTGAAGGAGCTACTAACGTTCATTTAACTGGACCTGGTAAAATCCTTATTCAATCAATTACAGCTCAGTCTTTAGCTAATATTGTTGCTCCATTTATCGTTACAAAAGGAAATTCTTAATAAATGATTTAAGGACGTTCGCTAGAACGTCCTTTTTTTATTCCTTAGCAATTGGTAAGATGAAACAAATATGATACAATAATAATAACGAAGAGGTGATTAGATGATAGATATTTTTGAAAAATTAGTGACTACAAAAGTATTTAGAGATCCTATTTATGGCAATATAAATGTAGATTATAAAATAATTGATGATTTAATCGATACAAAAGAGTTTCAACGTCTTAGAAGGATCAAACAATTGGCGGGTCTATCACTTGCATTTCATTCAGCAGAACACTCAAGATTTACTCATTCATTAGGAGCATATGAAATGGCTCTTAAAATAATAAATAATTGTAATGACGTCAAATCAAACCTATCAAACTACGAACAACTTTTATTATTAATATCCGCTTTGCTTCATGATGTTGGTCATGGACCATTTTCTCATGCATTTGAAAAAGTTACCAGAGTTTGTCACGAGTTAATGACTATTAAAATTATTGAATCTAAAACAGAAATTAATTCTATTTTATCTAAATACGAAAACTTAGTAGAAGATGTAATATCTGTTATAGGTCATAAAAATAAATTTCCTGTAGTTGAATCTTTAGTTTCTAGTCAAGTGGATGTAGATAGACTAGATTACCTTGTAAGAGACTCTTATAATGCTGGTGTTGAATATGGAACTATTGACTATAATAGAATTATAAGTAGTATTAAAATAATTGATAATAAGATTGTTTTTAAAGCATCAGGAGCTTACGCAATAGAGGCTTATTTAATAAGTAGGTATCACATGTATCTACAAATTTATTTTCATCCAGTTGCAAGATCGTTTGAACTATTACTACAATCAATATATAAAAGAATTATCGATTTGAATAAAACGAACTATAAATTTGAATGTAGCGTGATTGATTTTTTAAATGTAATTAAGAATAAAGATATAAATAGTTATTTGTTTTTAGACGATTACTAT
>JBOFSX010000212.1:0-2707 GCA_051651765.1 Anaeroplasmataceae bacterium
TACCTTTTATTATTAAAGATATTATAACTATAATTATTAGTTACATTATATATGATAGAGTAAAAATTCATTTAATTAAAACTAAAAACAAAGAAATTATAGATTAAATAATAAAAAGCCCTCACGGGCTTTTTTATTATTTATTATATAAATGTTTTACTTCATGTATTCTAAGAGGTCTATAAGCACCTTCTACTAGTTCTGTTAAATCTACACCAGCAAACTCTTCTCTTTTAAGTTTTTTAACTTCATAACCTAATACTTCAAACATTCTTCTTACTTGTCTATTTTTTCCTTCAGTAATAGTAAGTCTTACTAAAGATGAATTTTTATCTTTATTAACTTCTACTATTTCTACTTTACAACGTTTAGTCGTTTCACCGTCTATATCTACACCTTTTTGTAGTTTTAACATATGTCCTGTACCGAATAATCCTTTTACTCTAGCAAGATATGTTTTAGATATATGATTAGCTGAATTTAGTAATTGATTAGATAATGTTCCATCATTAGTAAGTAGTAATACACCACTTGTATCATAATCTAGTCTTCCTACTGGGAATAATCTTGTTTTAAGATCTGTATCTAAAATAAGATCTAATACAGTTTTTCTATCATGTTCATCTTTAACAGTTGTAACATAACCAGCTGGTTTGTATAAAACATAATATACTTTTTCTTCTTTTAAAATAGTAGTATTATTTACACTAATTTTATCTTTTTTACTTACTTTAGTACCTAGTTCTTTTACTACTTTTCCATTAACAGATACTTTACCATCTAAAATCATTTGTTCACACTTACGTCTAGATGCTACTCCACTTTCTGCCATTACTTTTTGTAGTCTTTCTAATTCAATCATACAGTTCCTCTTAGATGTTGTATAAAACAACTTCTCTTTCCTTTTTAGTTTGATTCACATCAATTATTCTTTGGTTTTTAGAACCTTTAAATTTTAAAGATAAATCTTTTAAATCTTCTTCAAATTTACCATCTATTAGTACATATATATTATCTAACATTAGATTTGTAAATTTAGTATGTTTAATACCTTTATCTAATAAATCTTCATATAAATATCCAGTATATACCCAAATATCTTTTTTAGGATATTTTGTTTTAATAGCTTTTAATAAAACAGATAGTCTTTCTTGGTTTTCTTCTTCAAATGGTTCTCCACCTAAAAGAGAAAAACCTCTTATATGTTCTTTTGATAATAGATCTAATATGTAATCTTGGGTTTCGCTTGTAAATTCTTTACCATAATTAAAGTCCCATGTTTCTTTGTTAAAGCAATTTTTACAATAGTTTCTACATCCAGATACAAATAAAGAAACTCTAATTCCAAGACCGTTTGCTATATCATTATTTTTTATATTTCCATAAAACAAAATAACACATCCTATCTATTATATATATAATAGCATAAATGTGTTATATTGTTAATTTATTTAATTAGTTTTATCACTACAATCATCTTCATTACAAGCTTTTGCGTGCGCACATCCCTTACAAGGATTCTTTCTATTTTTAATAAATACATAATAAATGATTATTAATGATATAACTACTACTAATATAATTATTACAATATCTATAAAACTCATATAATCACCTTAAAATATTACAATAAATAAAGAATAGATCCAGAATACTAAACAACCGAGTACCCATGCTATTCCTGTTTGAAATAGTACTGCTTGAAACATTCTTTTTTTACTACCTAATTCTTTTCTCATAGCACCTATAGCTCCAAAGCATGGTGCACTAAAAAGATTAAATATTATAAATGCATATGCACTACCAGGATTAAAGAATGAAAATACTCCTGAATTAAATAGCATAGATGCATTATCAAAGTCTGAAGCTAGACCTGCTATTATGTTCATACTTGATACTACTTGTTCTTTAGCTATTAAACCTTGAAATGCTGATACTGTAATAGCCCAACTATATTCACCTGTCATAGGATAGAATATCCATGCAAATACATTACCTATATTAGCTAATATAGACTGTTCTACTTCTACACCATATTGAAACTTAAAGTTAAATGATAATAAAAACCAAGTAACAATAGAACATAACAATATTATAGTTCCAGCTCTTTTAATAAAGGCAAATGTTTTATCAAATACATCACGACTAACATATTTAAATGAAGGTAGTTTATATTCAGGTAATTCTGATATATATGATGTATACGATACTTTAAAAACCAATTTTAACATTAAGCTAGATAATATAATTATTACAATAGCTAAAAAATATAAAGATACAGTAACTAGTGCTGAATATGATCCAAAGAAATATCCAGCAAATAAAGCTATTATAGGAAGCTTAGCTGCACAAGGTATAAATGGAGTAGTCATTATTGTAATTCTTTTTTCTTGTTCATTTTCTATAGTTCTTGTAGTCATTATTGCTGGTACACTACAACCAGACCCTACTATGAAAGGTATAAGTGATTTACCACTTAGACCAAACTTTCTAAATAGTTTATCTAAAAAGAGAGCTATTCTAGACATATAACCACTAGTCTCAAGTACGGATATTAATAAAAACAATATAATTAATTGTGGTACAAAGTTAAGTACTGCTCCTATACCACCTATAATACCATCTGAAACTAAACTCACTGCCCAAGCTGAAGCATTCCAACCTTCAAGTGTTTTTTCAGTAAAACCTTGAAAGGTTGATATCCAAC
>JBOFSX010000213.1:0-2888 GCA_051651765.1 Anaeroplasmataceae bacterium
GAGCAAGTTGATTTAGTAAAGTTCAAAAGATTTGACACTCCAGAAGTAGAATTGACTGACAATGAGTTAGCGATAAGCTTATCATCAGGGACTTTAAGAGGAGTAGAGTTATTTATAAAAGCATTTAAAGTTTTAAAAAATGGTGGACTCTTATTAATCGATGAAATAGAGTCTTGTTTTCAAAAAAATGTTGTTTCTAATTTAATATTTTTGTTTAATGACTCTGACATTAATTTGAAAAACGCACAATTAATGTTTAGCACTCATTATGTGGAAATACTAGATATTTTAAATAGAAGAGATTCAATTTATATAATGAAAAAAGTGGAAGGTAAAGTAAATGTTAAAAATCTTTACTTAGATTTTAAAGTTAGAACAGAGAATTTGAAAAGCAAACAATTTGACAATAATGTATTTGGGACTTTGCTAAATTATGATCAATTATTAAAAGTAAGGAAAGGTTTATTAAATGAGTTACGTTCTAATATTGACTGAAGGAACAGTAGAGAAGGCATTTATTGAATTACTACTTGATAGAAAACTTCTAAAATTTGACGAAAAAAAACTATTTAATGAAAAAATTCATCATTGTAGACAATTAACTTCAGAAATGGTTGGATTTATTCAACTAATAGATATTGAATCAAATGTTTCAATTTATAGAATAGGAGATAAACTATCTGATAAACTAAAAATTCCAAAAAGTATTTTGAAAGAGAAAATAGCTGGAGTGTACGATATTTGCACCAAGCCTGAATTTGAAATGTTACTCATACTACATGAAGGAAAATACGATGATTTTAATAAAATTAAATCAAAATTAAAACCATCTCAATACTATAAACAAATAAATCCTAATTTCAAAAAAACACCTAACTTCATTAATAATTATTTTTCTAATTTATCAAATAAACAAATTATGGACTTAATAGATTTATATGTTCAAAAATGTGGCAAAAATCATAGCAATATACAACTTAACTTAAAATACATAACAAAGTAAGTTAGCAAACAACTCTATATAAGTTTTTTATTTTAAATATACTAATAGTATATAAATACTATTTTCTTAAACTATATATTAGAAATAACTAAATAAATAAGTAGTTTAAATACAAAAAAAATGATACCATTAATAGGCATCATTTTTTTGTGTTTAATGCTAAACAACTATTATTTATAAATATATTTATATATAATAAATTAATAAACAATCAAAGGAGTAGTATATGAAAAATAAAAATATAATTATCTATATATCAGTAACGGTTTTCTTTATAATTTTATTTCTTTGTATAACTCTTTTTATGAAGTTTTATAAAAATGAAAAAGATATAGATAAAGAAGCTGGAACTGTAACTATTGAACTTATAGATAAGCAAAATATTTCAACAACTAAACAATTAGATTTTACTATTGATGATACCTTAGTTTCAATACTTGAAAATAATTATAGAACTGTATGGAAAAAAGATCCTATGTTTGGACCTACTTTATATGAAATAGAAAATATAGTTACAGATTTTTTTAAAGATTATATAGCTTTATATGTAGATGATAACTATTCACATGTCAGTATACCTACATTAGTATTGAAAGATAATATGAAAATATCTTTAAGGTATACTAAAATATGAGCATTAAAACACTAGCAAAATTATCTATGCTAACAGTAATATTGTTTGCTCAAGAGGCAATACTACAAGTAATACCATCAGTACAACTAAGCTTTTTACTGATAATAGTTTATGCTACAACATTACCAAAATTACATACACTATTAATTTTAATTGTGTATGTAATTTTAGATAACTTACTAATGGGATCAACTGGATTTACAACATTCATACCTATGATTATAGGATGGTTTTTAGTAGCCTTTTCAACGTATCTTGTTAGAAATAAGCATTATCTTATAATAACAATGGTTGGTACTATATCAGTATTATTTTATACATTACCATATGCGTTTGTTACATCTATATTCTATGATATAAAACTAAGAGATTATTTAATATCAGATATACCTTTTACAGTAGTACTAATATTATCTACATCTATATCACTTATACTTTTATACCCAATATGTAGAAAAACAATTCTTAAATTAAATGAGGAGAAAAATATATGAAAAAAATAATTCTAATATTTATATCAATTATATTTATCATAACATTAGCATCTTGTAGTAAAGATGCTAATAAAGACACTGATAAAGATATGACTCAAAATACTTTAATCATTGAAGACTTAGATGGAGAAATTGTATATAACAAGAATGGTGAATTAACTAATTTATTAGAAGAAGTAAGTGTTGATATAATTAATACAATAGATGAATCTAGTAAAATAGTAACAACTCCTTTATTATATAATGAAATAAATTTTGATATTGTCTTAATGAATAAAGATGATAATAAATACTTAATTAAACATTTACCTAAAGAAGGTATTCCTTCATACGAAATAGGTTTAGATAGAGTTTTATACAAGTATGTTAAATCTCAAATAAGATCAATTGAACATACGAATTCATTTTTAGAAGCAGACTTTTGGGATAAAAGTTTATTACTTAAATTAAAAGAAAATGGTATTTATTCAGATTTAATTAATAATGCATTAAAAGATAAAGACACTAAATACTTAGATAAATCAGAACAACAACTAGATGAATTAACTAACTATCCTACAGTAAGTAATGGCTTAGCAAACTTTTATAAATATTATACTCATGCAAGTCTATTTAATTACGATATGACTAATCTTACAAATTCAATATCTAATAGATATTATACTTTAAGTAATCATGACGAAGACTTTTATAGATACTATACATCTATGACACCTTTTTATCTATCTACTATAAAATATTTAGGTTTAGACAAAAC
>JBOFSX010000214.1:0-66190 GCA_051651765.1 Anaeroplasmataceae bacterium
TATATTATTTAATGAATATAGTAAAATAAAATTAGAGTATTTATTAAAACATTAGTCGTTGACTAATAATAATGCCAATAAATTATATTTTACGGAGGTTTAAAAATGGGAATAGGACAATATCTATTAGAAAAACAAAGAGAAATTGAGAGAGCTGAAAAACTTAAAAATGATAAACTTAAGAAAGAAGCTGAAGGTTTGGCTCCACAATATGCAAACATGATCTATGACTTTATTAAAAAGAATATAGATAAATTTGATGATTGTGGGTCAATTAAATTAACACTCCCAGAAGATCTTGATAAAAAGTTGTCTGAAGAAGGTGATGATACAAATTTGTCTCCACTTGGTATGGCTGTACGAAAATACATGGCTGATAAAGATGACATGAAAGTAGAGTTCAACGTGTGTGGAGTTATCAAATTGTATGGATTAAGAACTCATCCTATAGACGATGATCGTAAGGAGAAAATGATTAAAGATTGGCCTTGGAGTAAACCGAGACCAATCGATCCTGATACTTTGTCCATAAGAGATTACTTCGTTTATATGAATGATAAACGATTTCAAGATCTAAAGAGAAAAAAGGATAGAATCCAAAAGGAACGTGAAGCTCAGAATTATAAAGATAATATGAATCGAGCAAAACCTTACGCTGAGAAACTTGTTGAATTTATGAAAAACAATACTCAGTTTATGGTTGATGGCGAATTCAAAGCTGTAATTCCAGAGGAAACGTTTGGAGATCTATACACAAAAACTGGTCGCATCGTAGAGCCTAACTCTTTATCATTTTATGTGTCTAAATATCTAGAAATCTATGAGAATACTCCGGATGTTCAATTTGATAGATATTATAGCATGAGTGTGCGCATCGCACCATCAACTAAACCGCCAACAGAATTTGAACTATGGATTATGAGAGGAACGCACTAACATCTGTTTTTATAAACAGATAGTAAAATTTAAGGAGATCAAAATGAAGACAAAACTTCAAGAAAAGTTGGCCACAGCTATAGCTGTGACAACATCGACACAAAACAAATTAGACGAAGAGCTAATTTGTTGTACAAAAGATTTATTCCTCAAGGAAATTGAGGAAGCTCTCGATAAAAACAATTATCGAGAGGTCAACTCATCTGATGAGTTGGTAGCAGGTATAACTGCTCTTCCATCTGATTTACGTCACAAATTGTTTAGTTCAATTAAAAATGAACACGGTTTGAATATCGTAATGTCGAATAACTTTAGATTTTATTATATTAAAGATATCGACGATTTATAAAATAAAGAAACCTAGTGCATAACGCACTAGGTCTTTATTTTTTTGTTATGTAAAAATACTATAAGTAACTTTACGTCTAGAACCTTCAGTACTCAAGAATACTGGTTCGTGAACTAGTTTAGCAAACAATGTAGGATCATAAAGTTCTGTAACTCCAGATCCACCAACATCACCAGATGGTCCTTCATAACCAGCAATTAAGCCAAGTTCTGTAAGACGAGCACCAGTTAATGTGTTAGAGTGAATAGCTCGATAAAACTCTTTAAATTCATTTGCAGCGATTTCAAGATCAAAAGTAATATAAACTTCTGATGTATGACCTTTCATAGGATGTCCATCTGCATTACCAATATATGGATTTGAATCTTCTGTTTTAGGTGTGTATTCAGCATCTGATTTCATTGAGAAAATAGTTCCTGGATCAAATACTTTTGCATAGTATGCATAATATTGAGATCCATCAATTTCGATCATTTTGCGTAAACGATATAACTTTCGTTCTGCTACACTTAGATCATTAGAAACAGGTACACAACGGAATGGAACCATGTTATAAAGACGAGTTTCCCAGTCATGAATGTCTAGGATAGCATATGGTGTATTTGGATTCTCACCACCATTACCAATACAGAAATAGTTAACTTTGTCTTTAAATGTTCGACCTGCTGATACTGCTGCATCTCCAAAAATAGTATTTGAAGAATGAAGTGAAGCATAAGCTGGATCATCATCCATAGATGTTACAGGAGCATCACCAGATGTATTTACAGTTGGAACTGGAATTTGATCTGAGATTAATAAACGTTGTGTAGCATCTGGTAAAATACCAAAAGCTTTTTCTAACGTTGTTAGTCGACCTGCTAGTACTGTCATATTAGCTCTATGTTTCTTTAATGAAATAATTGTATTTCCATCAAAATCTGTTAGAGTAATATCGGTTTTAAATAATGAACGTCTTGGTAAATCGAATTTAACTTCGTCATTTGTACCAATTCTATCATAATATCTTTCATGTTGTTCTGACATATAGTCCTCCATAAGTTTTTTAAAAGTGATTTGATCATCACAATATAATGTTTAAGATAAGTTTTTTAAACATCATCATCTTCCATATCTTCTCTTGTAGATATCTTTTCTTTATTCTCCATTTGCAAATCTTCTTGAGTAGGATCATATCCCATCTTAATAGAATCAGAGAATATACTTCCAGATTCGATACCACGTAAAACATATTTCATAGGTCGATGTTTATAACTAACAAATGCTTGATATCCTTCTTCTCCTTCTAAATAGTTATCTATGATAGATATACTATCTTTTCCAGATATAGTCGAATATTCAGATCTTTCATAATCTCTTATTATAGGAGATTCAAAATAAGCACCGGCTATAAATTCACCTATACGTTTATATCTAGCTTTAATTAATTCATCTCTTAGATATATTACAAAACTTAAATCGTTTTCGTGCATAATATCTGTGAGTTTAATTTTTTCACCTTCATAAACATATTCTAAATAATCCTTCAAGAACTTTAGATTCTCACCCATATAAATTTTATCTGTAAAATTAACTACTTGATCTTCACTAGACATCACATAATACAATATGATTCTTTCAACATAATTTTCAAATAGATCTTCTTTTACATATATCTTATAGAATGGTCTTTCATCATTTCTTTCTTTTACTTTATTCAAATGAATCTTTAGTGTTTCTATTTCCTCTATAGAGTATTCTTTATATAAGCCTTCTCCTGTGTATTTACCAGCTGATAAACTTAATACATCTTTATAAAATATATTACCTTCTTTCGCTAGTAGAGTTTTTATTTTCATACATAAGTTGTATTCATTTTTATAATTACCTGATAAATTACGTTCGGATTGCTTTTGAATAAATAACAATTTATTTATTCGTTTGTTAATAAACACACCAAAATCATCTCTTTCATTTTGATTCATGTGCATCACATTGATATTCTCAAAATCTTCTAAATCTTTCTCTTTACCCTCTATTTGTGTGGTGAGAGATTTGATCTTTTGTTTCTTCATCATTTCTAATAAATAAGTATAATCATATTGATCTTTTGAGATCTTGTCTGACATAATAGCCTTGCCTGCAAAATAATCATATAATATTTGCATATTGAAATGATAAAACATTCGAACCCTATTATATGGTTCATCGCTAAGAGTTTGTGAATATTCAATCTTGTGCAAGTCTGTATAGATACTAAGAAATTCATTAAATAATAACTTTAAATCATTTAGATATTCTAATGAGTTTTCATCATCATCCGAATCAGCCGTTGATAATATAAGAACACCATTTGTAACTTCTAACATATATTCTTTAAATGCATCTAGCATACGACCATATGTTGCAAATACTACATCATAATCACCACTATCTAAAGAGAGCGATAAATAATTATAGAAGTCTGGACTATTCTCACTTATAACAGTATCGAATCTATCTCTATTATCAAACATCACACTAAAGTAAGTATTCGTATGATTTTGTTTTAATATGTATTCCCAAGATCTAGCTTCAGGTAAAGATGCTGTTTCTAACCATTTTCGTTTAATAGCATCTATTATAGCAGCATTCTTATTATAGTCTGCAAAGATCTCTCCAATGGTAGTAGTCTCATCAAATGAAACATAAACGCTATTATAGTTAATAGCAGTGTTTCCATCTGATTTCTGATAATAAGGCCAAGCGGGATCTTCTGGGTTGGTATTTCTACTAGCTGTATCATTTACACCTAGTATATCTACAATCTTTATATCAGAGAAACCTTTTGGCAATCTTATAGTAGCTGGAGGTTTAAAGTTAGGATTATCAGACATCAGATTATTACCAGTAACATCTTCTACTAAAGAAGATACTCCTGAATCGTGTAATGCCATTACATTAGCGATATTCATATTATTTATTTGTATTCTCTCTGGTTCTGCCAAACCGTTCAAATACTGATTAAACCAACAAATAGCTGCATATAAATCTATAGCTCTAATACCAAAAGATTCAAAATAAACAATATCTTCTACTAAGAAATTATCTTCACTTCTCTTCCTTATAAATTGCCATAGTAAACCTAAATAGTTTTGCATTTTAACTTGTTTAGAATAAGAATTAACTGTAGATGAAATAGTAAGATATTTAGTTAATATCTTAGAGAAATCCATTTGCATAAGTTCTTTTTTAAATAAGTCTTTGACTCTTGCTTTATCTGAAGAAGCCATGCCTGCTAAATCTCCACCCCATGTGTCATCATCTTCAACAAAAGATGTATAGTTTTCAACACCCTCTTCTTGAGCATTAGTTCCTTTTCTAATTATTTTCTCTCTAAATACAATATCAACATTCTCTTCATAGATTTTATTAGTATCATATTTAGTTTGACCATCTGATCCAATAGGATAGATTTTATCTAAATAGTATCTCTTTATAGTTACCGAATCATCAGAAACTATATCTAATATCTTTTCAATAATTTGCTCAGATCCTTTTAACTCAATTAAGTCAGGTATCTCTCTAATTATCTTTCTTAAAGTTCCTATCTTAACTTTCTTTAAACTACTTAAGTTATACGAATCTAATATATCAAATATCTCTTGATCTGAATAATTTGCTAAAGCAAAGTTATCCATGAAACTATTAAAGAAACTAACAAATACATCTTGTAGTAATAATACTTCCATAAGGAATGGATACATATTCATTCTATCACTATAACCCTCTACATACATCATTCTTTGCATATATATCTTTTTCTTATTATATATCTCAAAAAACTTATTAAGTTCTATTTCAGACAATATAGTAGGATCGTAATCTATAATATCAAATTGCTCTGTATTTCTAACAGCATAAACAGATTTCTTATCTACCATATATTTTATATAGTAGTATTCTGGATGCTCATCACGTATAGTATTAACAATACCTTCAATATACACATACTCATAAGTAAGTGGATAATCAGATATATTAACTTCGTGTAAGTATACAAAATCACTATCAGCTGCAGTTTGTTTATCTTTATTTGTAACTTTTATTTCTTGTCCAATTCTAGGAAATCCTAAGAATTGTGCATAATAAGTATTTCCTTCAACATAAGAAGAAATACGAACTCTTCTTAAGTATTTTAATAATCTTATAGCATCAGGATCATCTTCTAAAAATAGTTTAAAACAAATTTCTTTATCTAATAACTGTTTAGCTCTAACTGTATATGAAGGTATATCTGCACTGATACATGTTTCCATAGAATACTCATATGAGTATATATCATCATTTCCTTCATAAGCATATTTATAAGCTAACCAATTTAAATAAGTTTCTTTGGTTTCTTCTATATTAGATTCTGGCTCCATTTTTATTATCAATGATCTTAAAAACTTAAGAGTTTTATTAACTAATATTCTTCCCTCTCTCGAGAGAAAATAATTTTCAACTGCCATGTCATCTCCTCTCTAATTATTTTTAAAAGATTTAACTCTTTCTTTTAAGAAGTCATATATACTCTTACCTTCACCTTTATCATAAAGATTACTCATATATAAATAATTTCTTAATTTATTTATTTCATAATAAGTTATAGAATCGCTATACTTAGTTATAAAACTCACTATATCACCTATAGCATGATCCATACTAACAAATGCATCTTTACCTATTTTCTTTGCAGATATTATATCATGTGCACTCTTGCATAAAAATATAACCTGTATTAGATTATCAAAATGATCTTGCAATATCATATCAGCTATCAAAAAAGAATCTAATGGTTTCTTATTTTTAATAAAATGATTTAATACTATAGTAGTAATCTCTGCTAGAGAGAACACTGGTCCATGATGCATTTCTATTTTAGCCATATCATCAGAAATATTGTTATATAATGCACAGTTCTTAGTAGCAGGTATATGCTCTTTCAAATAAGCTATATATGCTTTATAATCATTACTAGATCTAATCACACGCTCTGTTCCCATTATAAACTCTCGTCTATCTTTCTCATCCAATAAATTTACATTACTTCGAACGTAAGAGAGGAATAATTTAGAGTTTTTATTCGGAGTTATAATAGTATTATCGTCTTTAGAAACAGATTTAAGATTTTTAATTATTTTAACCTTTTCATCACTCATATCCTTTCTCCTATATTTGTATAAAATAATGTTTTGTTTATATTAAAAAACGAAGCAACCTCTAACTGAGGCTGCTTCGAAAAAGGAGGTTGCCATCGAATGCGAAAAAACAAAGCATTATGACAAGAGAGGAGTTTATTCGATTATTAAAAGAATAAACATGAGTTAAAAGAAAGGACGTTAATCAGTTAACTCTGAACCTAATATAATGTTCTTTTGATATAAAAGTTTATTTGTAATTCTCAGAATACTTAAAAAATTTATCTATATTATCCGTCAGTTCGAATGGATCTACAAACACTCTATTGGTTGACACAAAATAGTCTTTTATAAACTTATTTCTATAGTTTGTACATTCCATAATCACTGAATAGGTTTTAGCAGATATATTATAATTCGAAAATGTTATTTTAAACTCTTTAAGATCTAATCCGTCTCGAAATATAAATCCCCAATCTATTTCAAATAATATTCTTGGTATGTATATTTTGTCAGCTGGATTTAAAGAATGATGTATCTCCCGATTAAATACATTGTTACTGCACAGTATTTTTAAATTATACACTTGGTTGTAACCATATAGCTTTATTGCATTTGTAGTGTTATTTAATTTTTCCCAATGCAATTCACAGTATATATTTCCAGGGGATCTTACTGATATATTAGGATCTTTTTCTTCTTTCTTTTTCTTAAAAAAATTAATAAGTTTCATAATCAATCCCTCATATTAAATATGAATATGTCTTGAGTAAAATAATATTGTAAAAAATATAGTGGGAGATTTCCCACTATATTATATTATCGTTTTATAGAATCATAAAGTCCTTCGATCTTTTTAATCATATCTTCTACACTCGGTAAATCAAAATATTTCTCACCTATTTCAAATATAGAAGTCATTCTTGTTTGAAGTAGTTTATTGAACTCAGTAGGATTATTTATTTCTCTATCACCTACTTCTATTTTAATAATACGACTATGTATCGAATTCTTTGATATATTAAATGTGATAATAACACGAGGGTACTCAGAAGCTTCGTCAAAGTCTACTACATCCTCATAAATATATCCAGACGAGTTTAATATACCACGACCTTTTATATTTAGATTTTCAGGAGATGCTACAACAGCCCCGGTTATTTTCTCTTTAACATCATAAGTTACGTTATTTCCAATAATCTGTTTAGGATTTTGATCTCCATAAATACGATACATTTTATTCTTAATTACATAAGAAATCTTTACACTAGTCTGTAATTTATTATTATCTGCAAAGATTATAAATCTATTAAAGTCGTCTGTAAATTCTTCTATCTGATGTAATCTTAATGTGTCAATCATGGAGTATGATAAGAAGATTTTAAAATCTTGATGTGCTAATTTTCTTATTGTGTATCCCATTTTATGAAAATCTAATTTACCATATCCAGTTTCAGTTTCAGATATATCATCCAATTTATAAGATGATAAAATAAATCTTTTTCTCAATAATGAATATAATGCCATCATATCATAAAATTGACTATAACCAGAAATATGTACCCAATCCCATAATCGTGATGGATGTGGAGCATCACCACCACCTCCGCCTCCAGCTGTAAACTTGGTGGTACGACGTTTAGAATCTTCTATATATTTAACATATCTAAATTGTTTAGGCACATCAGGGTGTGAGCATATATTTATTATATCCATTCCTAATTCTGTCATTCTACCAAATATATAAGGCATATCAAAATTCATATTCCATATACCTACAAAATCTGGTTTTGTCTCATGTACTAGATTCCAGAAACCCATTAACAGTTTCTCCTCAGAATTATAGAAATATGATACATATTTAATAGAATCGTCATAGGCATGAGGTTTAACATATTCGTCTAAGAACTTAGAGAAATTTTGTTCAACTTCATCTATTGCTTCATTTTCTGGTTGATTCTTTAAAGCTAATATATAAAGAGTATTTGATGGTTTATAGAAATATGATATCGAATTAATAGGTGCGGATTTATCTGATATATTCCAATGATCATAGAACTGATCACATTCTATATCGGCAAATGCATGATTAAAACATCCGTGCTTATGATATACATCTCTACCATGATTTTCCATAAATAGATTCTTATAATAATCCTCTACATCAATATCACCCATATAAATCTTAGGTGAATTTAATATATGCTCTTGTACAAATTCTCGTTTATAATCAACTTCTCTATTTATTGTATAATCAAATTGTCTACCTCGTCTACATGCATCATAAAACGAATCTGTTATATTTAATTTCTCAGCCATAGTCTTTTCTTTATCTGCATATTTGCATCTTACTTTTTCTACATGATTAATATCAATACTCATACGTGGATACTGATATTGTTTTGAAAATTCATCTCTTACCATGTAAAAATCAATATGTGGACTTTCAATAAACTTTAATTCGGTTTCATTAGTTTTACAGTCTTTAATCATTATTTGCATAAAATCATTTTGTAATCTAACGCTTTTACCAGTACTAGCATCACGTCCCCATTTACCTCTACAATAAAAACTATTTAAGAAATATTTTTGTTCTTCGTCACTCATTACATATCCTCACCATATTTAAAATACTTATATACAATATATAAGATACAACCAGAAGTGATCAAACCTATACCAGCATAGATATTTGAACCTACTTCTTTTGAAGTAAATACAATTTCTTTAGGTTTTATTTTGAATAACTCTGGATAAGTTACTATAGAGTTATAATCATTCTTCAAATGAAACTCTATACCCTTTTTAATATTTTCATCTACAGTTACTAATTCTTTTGAATCTTTCTCAATAAGACCTATATCTTTTCTAAATGAAAAAGCTTCTTTAATCTCAAGATTTATAACACTATTATTTAATTTTATTAATATTTCTCTTACATGCTTATTAATAAAGTTTTCTTTCTTATCATTACTATCAATTGGCAAGAAATGTACCGGAGATGTATCTTCGATAAAATCTATCTTAAATGTATCACTAACTTTATTTGGGTATAAGAATTCGCTTGTATCATACATCGTATCTAAATCACTATAGAAACGAAATTCATTATCTATAGCACATACAGGTCTTTCTTTTATAAACTTCTTAAATAAGTCCGTTACTATAAAATAAGAATCACTGTATTTAGCATCTATAGAATATGAAGATGGTAATAATGTCTCTGACGATCTTATATCATCCATATTCATTTTCATAAATGATATCGGTGAAAGCGAACCAAATATTACTGGTGAATAATGTAACTTGTCAATCTTTTTAGATATAGATTCCATATTGATAAACTCTATACTTCTACTATATACTTCATCATCAGCATATATTCGTTTTACATATTCGAATACATTCACATTAATAGGTCTACTCATTATAACTGGTTCGAAATCACCAGTCTTATTATTTACAAAGATCTGCATTAATAATATAGATTCCACATTATATTTATTAAAACTGTTAATTAACTTAACCATTTTGGTTATAAATTTCTTACAATCTTTTCCTTCATATTTCATAATAACTCCATAATATAATTTTATTCTATTTCTAAAATATAATATATACATGCAATACTCCTTAAACATTTATATATCATATTCCCAAAAAAGAGGTTAAACATGGCTACAAGCAACAAATTAAAAATCAATTCACAATTTTTATTATACACTACTTATTCTACTATTAACAACCAAAAGGTAAAAGTAGTAGGTGTATTAAATTATGATGAAGCACAAGCAATACCATACTCTATTAAGAGTTTGGCTATAAACGAAAAAGTAATAGATTTAGAGAATGGAGACACTGAAGGATACTTAAAAGATCAATTGTATTTTCATTGTATAGTAACAGATTCTAATGGTGATACATCTCCTATATTAGTATGGGACGATATTATTGATGTAAACAAAACAACTATGCTTTCTGTAACTTATACTTATAGTTTAGCACTAGAGGTTAATTCTGATGTAATCTCTAATCTTCCAACTATTGAGAATAGTATTACTACATTTATTAATAATACATATAATTCAACAGTTAAACCTACTCTTATTTCTTATGGCATGGAATCTAATACTACAGACAATACTAGTAGAGAATTGGCTATGTATAAAGAACTATTTGAAAGTGCAAAAGCATTAGCAGATAAAATGAGTACATTAAAACAAATTGAAACTTTGATCAATTATTTTGCTAAAGATGATATGTACGCTAAAGTTACAGGTATATCAGAATCTTTATCATATATTCAAGATACAGTTTCTTCTATATCAGAAATGATAAGTTAATAGAACTGCCCTTATATAAGGGCAGTTCTCTTTTTTGTAATAAAGGTGTATGGACAATATATATTATTAAGTGAATAAGAATAATAAAAATGAATAATAAAAATACTATCGTTGATAGTAAAATTCTAAATCCAACTCTTATTCAAAAAGGAGTCAAACATGGACGTGTTGACAAACTGTACAAGTATATTCAAATCCTACCGAAAGGTAGGGACCGATGAAATCTCTGTAACGGAGACATTCGAGTGTATGCTCGAAAAACCAGGACTTTTCAAAAGAAAAGTCGACGTTCATTTTGTAAAGTATGACGACGACCTTAATGTCGTAGAACATCAAGTTGCCACCTTTCGAAAGAAAGGTGAGTCTAACTTCGTTGTAAGAACAACAAAGGACGATAAGTCCTATTTCGATATGGATGATGGTAATCATAAAATCCATATCGAATTACCAAAAGGTGTGGCTGGCGTCTTGTCAGCTACATTATACAATATGACTAGAAGTTACGGCTTCTAGTCATATTAAATAACCACCCCTTACGAGGTGGTTATTTTTTTATTCACATTTATCATTTATGTATAGTAACCAATAATAAAAGCATGTAGCTTTCATATTACTTAAAGTAGCAACACGACTAGTTTTAAGATACTCTTGACTATTTCTTTTCATCAATACGTCTAATGCTTCTTTTATATCTAGCAGTCCTTTTTCTTTTGTATTACTTACATTATAGGTTCTTTTCATGAGACTTATAAAGTTTATACTTTTTATAGTCTTTCTATCTTTTTTAAGATATCCAATATAATAAGTGATAATCTTTCTAATTAAATCTCCAATTAAATCTTTATCATTTCCTATCATTGAAGCTATAGTGGATTTCATTTTAGATACACCTAACTTAGTTTCTTTACATGCTATAATTAGTATTCTTTCATTTACAGTAGAATCTGATGATAGTTTAATAACTATCTTTCTAGTTATAGTTTCTATATCAGCAGATACAGTTTCTGGTATATTCATATAAGTATCACCTTCATCTGTTGTACCTTGTATCTTATCAGTTCTTACAGTATCACCAGCATAATAGTTTTCATAAAACGCATTAGCTATGTATTTTAATGTGGTATTAATTCTACCATGAAGATTGTCCATATAATAAGTCATATTAAAATCTGTTGGTTTTTCCATCAATTCAATAGTATTTGCTATATTAGTATATGCTAAATATTCAATTAATTCATATATAGTATTCATACTTTTTATAGTATATCTATCTGACAATTGTTCAATTGTCTTTGTCATTAATTCTTCATCTACTTCAAATTGAAAATAGTTATTATTCAATGATGTATAAAAACGAATAGTAAAAATTAGATTAACTAAGAATACCATAGATTGTTTATAATCACCAGATGCTTTTTCTGCTTTAGTCATATTATTCCAATAATGAAATATTTGATAACACATTAAAACATTAGATGGTTTAGTTGCTATTTGCCAACTAGGGTTAATATAATCAGATGCTTTAATAGCTTCTATTA
Source organism: Anaeroplasmataceae bacterium (assembly GCA_051651765.1). Lineage (GTDB taxonomy): Bacteria > Bacillota_I > Bacilli_A > Acholeplasmatales > Anaeroplasmataceae > JBOFSX01. The sequence goes on from JBOFSX010000214.1 coordinate 12,308, forward strand.
TAAGATTCTTATCTACACCAGATGCTACGAAATAATCGTTCTCATCATTCTTAGACCATATGATTCTTTTACCAGGTCCTCTAGTACTCATTTCTGATATATGATCTTTCACATATTCCATAACGAATTTAGATATAGACAATTTAAACTTATTAGTTATAGCACCAATGCTAGCTTCTAACATATCATAAACTGTAGTGGCAGTACTTAAACTATCACCCCTAGTAGAATCTACTAGATTTACAGTTCTATCACCTTTTAAAGCTCCCATAACCTTTGGGACTTTCTTATGCATCTTTTTCTTACTATAATCTAATAAGAATTTCTCCATTTTACTTCTATCTCTTTCGAATCCTACGTCATAAAACTTAACAGCTTCTGTCGATAAAGACTCTTCAGATAACTCTTTGCACATATTTTCAAACTTTCTAAAGTTTTCAAGATTCTCTTTACTAAATAATTTATCTAAGTAATCCATACAATCTCCTATATAATATAGTTTTATCTAAATATGTAATAAACGCTATTCTCACTCGCATATTATTAGGTGTATAAGGAGTATTATAAATAGAATATCAAATAATAAAACCTGGTTGTCAACCAGTAATTATATATCAATCTTAGATTGGTAACGATATCAAAACCTATGATACTTCGAAGGAGGTTCTATATGAACTTGAATACATCTAAATTTAACACATTAACAGAAGCAAAAAAATTAGAGGCAGCAGCAACTATTGTTGCTTCTATAATTTTAAACGAAGTGCAACTGAAGGAACTAAAAACTGTTGGTGAATTCAAATTCACAAATGATTTTGGCTCTTTTCGATATACGAAAACAGCTGGTTCTTACAAAGTTGCGATCAGTGAAGGAAAGTTTAGTTCATTTGTTAAAGAGATAATCTACAAGGAACGTCGTATGACGAACCTTGGTGTTACTACCATTGATGTCCTGTTAAACGCAGGGCATGATGTTGAGTTTTCATTAAGAACAGATGGTCTTATCATGAAGGTGTTAGACAACTAATACCTTCATAAAAAAATAAAGGGTCTTCGGATCCTTTATTTTTTTGTATTAATCAATCATTCTTAATATATATTATTTAATGAGTAGGATATTAAAAAATATGATCATTTATCAATTCATTGTTAATGAGTATAATGACATAGTTTAATATTCAAGGAGTTTCTCATGAATACCTTAATAAGTATATTGATAACAGTTGCTAATGTGGTCCTTTTATTATTGTTATTTTCAAGAATGTTTGATGCAATGATTATCGAGATAAAATTCAGAATTAATTCTGAATCTATTCTCAAGAGTTATTACAATATGTTGAAAAATTCAAACATTAATGATAGTGATGACAAATCATTCGATGAAAGAATAAATGAGTATAGAGAAGTGTGTAAACTATTTTTAAAGCATACGAATAATAAAGATAAGTTATACATATTCGAAGGCTTAAAAAAGAAATCTTATCCATTATCTTCAAAGTGTTTAATGGAGGATTTCTTAAAAGATTGCGAAGAGAAATTCCAAAAATAAAAAATAAGGGGAATCGTATCCCCTTATTTTTTCATCATTTGTTTTATTCTACATTCTTTACATATAAGACGACAATTCATAACCTGTCGTTCTATATCTTTTTTACTACATCTATTAATCATTTTAGATACATTGTATGGTGTATGATTAACCATTCTTTCGAATGTTAGTTTATCATTATCTTCTTCATTACAATAGTTACATTTACCACCTAGAGATTCTTTTAAATCGCTTATGTATCTATATTTATTATCTTTCCTTTTCTCTATCTCTTTTATTACTTTATTATAACCTTGCTTCTTTCTATAGTAATAACGAACAGGATCTCTCTCATATTCTTTATACATATATTTTTTCTTATTTAATTCTAATTCTTTTAACCATTTATTCACATTATTAACTTTACAGTTTCTCACACTAGCCATTTCATTAAATACGTATAAACAATCTAAATCTTTAGGTATGTCTTCTTTGTCTCTAATAATGCCTATGTATAGATATTTTTTATTCTTAAATATAAGGAAGTCTCCTATTTCTAATATAACTCCTTTTCCATATTTCCTTTCTATTAATAGAGATTCGCTTCTACGTTTCTTACATTCATTCTTAAATTCTAAAATTTGTTTAGTGTTTTTTAAAAATTTCATTTAATATGTTATTAACTCCTCTATAATACTCATTTAATAATATATACATAAATAAATATTAAATTAACTATAAAAGTACATAATAATAAGAAAGGGGGAGGTTTAAAGTCCGATCCTACAGATCGGACGGACAACATATGTAACAGGGCTAAAGCCCGTACATATGAAGGAAGGTGATGAAGTTGAGAGTGTTTCGTAAACGAACTTATTAAGAAATATAGAAATTTAATTTTTTAAATTTTCTCTAGTTTTTAAGAGTTTTTACTACGGTTTTGAAATTTTGCTTCACTCAAGCTAATAAAAAAATCCTTGTTGGATTTTTTGAGTTTCATTGTAGCTTCGCCGTTTAATTTTCCTCAGGACTAGCTAAAAAGCGGTCACCCAGCTTTTTATGTACGAGAAATTTGGAGGGCGTTTAATACGCCTTCTTATAATTTTTTATGAAAATATATTATTTATTATAAAGCACACAAAATATAAATATGATTTATGGAGGAAACATGGAAAAAACGAATTTAACTAAAGAAATTATTTCGGAACGTTATGCTGTATTTAATGCGGCAAAGACTAAACTTAAAAATGATTTTTATGGATTAGACAGCGTTATTGAAGAAATTTTTAAAAGTATCGAAACTTGGTATATTTATCCCGAATATTTAATGCGACCATGCATTATTAATTTATGGGGATTAACAGGTGTGGGTAAAACTGATTTAGTTAAAAAATTAAGGACGTATTTGAAAATTGATAAATTTGTAGCAACGGAAATGGATAACACGAGTAATTCATTTGAAGATGTAAACAAATATGGTTATGTGGAAAATTCACGAACTAAAAGTATTTATGATTTATTAACACAATTTGATATTACCCCGAATGATAAATCGATCTTACTGTTGGATGAGATACATCGATATAGAACAATATCGAATGAGGGTAAACAATTTACTAAAACAAGATTTAATGATGTATGGCGTTTGTTGAGCGATGGTGCTTTATTTGACTCATCGAATGCTATATTTAGAATTAATGAAGCGATAGCGTCTATAGAAAGTAAATATGATAATATTAGAATTTCTTTGAGCGGTAGAGCTAAAACGTTTGATGAGAAAATGTCATTTTTAATTGGTAACCCGGTTATAGATGAAAAAGAAGTGGAAAAAGAAAAAGAAGAATCGATGAAGCTAATTAAGACGCAAGGGTTTGTTCCTTATGAGTTTAGAAAGAATTTAGTTAGCGAATTAGAAAACTTTAATATTGCTGCTTCCGGTAATAATTTAGCACCATTAATGAGCTTAATTAAAATCGATGATGAAGATAGAAATAAACTACGTTTATTGAAAATGATATATCAAGGATCCCAAGATGCAATGCTTAATGAGATATTTGTAACATTCGCTCCGAATAATGAAAGCGAAGATAATAGAATTAGAAAGTATATAAGCAACTGTTCGAATAAAGTATTATTGGAATGGTTGAAATTTAAAAGAGATCGTATGTTAGAAGAAGTAAGTAAAATGACTGAAATCGAATTAAGAAAAGAAAATGCACGTTATGTATATAATAATATGCTTATCTTTATTTGTGGAAATTTGTGCAAATCTACATACGAAGATAAAGATTTTACTATTACAAATGAACTAAACAAATTGTTTAGACCTGAGCAGATTTCTCGTTTCGGTAGTAGTCATATTATATATCCGATTTTAAGTAAAGAAGATTATGATAAGATTATATATCGTGAAATTGAACTAACGAAAGTTAGATTAAGAGATGAATATTCAACTGATAAAATTGATTTTAAAGTTGAAGAAATTTATAAAAAGGTAATTAATGAATTACCAGATGATTATTTATATAGTGGTGTAAGACCAATCTACTCGGCTGTGCAACGAGCAATGAGTGATGAAATTCCTAAAATGTTAATTAATATCTTTCAATAAGGAGAGTGGCTAATGTTTTATCATACAGCAAAATATCGAAGAAAAGAAGATGGAAAAATGATTGAGGGAATGAGATGGTATGGTAGTATTAATGCTAGTGTAATATCTTCATTCTGTGGTGAAGAAAATGTGCAAATATTAAGAGATGATAAAGGATTTATATATGCAGTCGTATTTGATAAAACATTCAATATTGGCGACTATATATTATTAGATGATGGTGAATGGATAATGATTGATAAAAATAGTGATGAAATTGAAAAGTACGAATTGGTAGAAAATGAGTATGAGATTTAGGAAGACCATTACTCTTCCAAATGGTGCAAGACTTAATTTATCCAAAAGTGGTGTTAGTGTTAGTGTAGGTAAACGAGGACATACTCTTACGTATGGTCCAAACGGTCTCTACCAAAACATTAGCATCCCTGGTACAGGATTATCTGAAAGAAAAAAGATAGCAAATGCTACAAATCCATCTGACGAGCTCACAGTATTAGAGTTGCCTGAAGAGGATAATGGGGGTACTAGTATGAACAGATATAAAATATATACAGATGGTGGTTTTTGTAATACGCAATCAAAAGGTGTAGGATCTTGGGCATTTATTCTGTTAAAATACGATGAAGAGAAAAAAGAATATATCGAAGTTAAAAAATCATCAGGAAGAACCTGTGATACGACGAATAATAAAATGGAAATGCAAGCAGTTTTAGAAGCTTTTAGATTTTTAAAAGATGAAAATGTAGATAAAGAAAAAGATGAATTTGAAGTAATAAGTGATTCCATGTATGTTATAAAAGGCAGTACTGAATGGGTTAATAAATGGAAAGAGAATGAATGGAAAACGTTAACTAATAAAGATGTTAAGAATCAAGATCTATGGATGGAAATAATTAAGATTAAAGATACCTATAGCAATTTAACTTTTAGTTGGGTTAAAGGTCATGATAATGATAAATTCAATATCGAATGTGACGCTTTATGTCAAACTGAAATTAGAGAAGGTGTTAAAGAAATCCAAGATAAAACAAAAATTTAGGAGGTCATAATGAGTAAAGAAATAATGTTATTGATAATGCTAGTTATTGGAAATATATTTATACTATCTTTAACAATTAAAGTATTATTGCCAAAACAAATCAAGGACGATCTGATCATCCCTAAACATATTGTAACTATTAGAAACGATCATGTATTCAATTTAGATGATGTAGAATCAATAGGGAAATATGTAACAGAAGGTGAAAAAATTGGTCTTTCGATTGCATTTAAAAGTGGATGTAAGAAAAAGTTTTCAATAAACTATTTATTGAAATACAAAGAGAATTCTGAAATCTCAGATGCTGAATCGGAATTAAAAGCATTATTCGATATGATGAATATTGTTTATAATAAAAGGCAAAAGTATTTACAAGATAATAAATATAGAGTAGATCCAATCATTTATCATAAAATGTACACATCAGTTTTTAATGGAGTGCGATTTAATGATTAGGGCTGAATCTGAAACACTTGTTGTAACAGCTGGTTTGGAGGAAAAGGAATTCTTTAAACAAATGAAAGAAGTTCTTGATGAAGAAAAATATAAAGTGTATGAATTGATGTATAAGAATTTATCACCATCAGAAAAAGAAATATTTCGTTTGGTTAAACCAGACAGTTGGATATCAGAAACTGGTAATGTACAATTTTTCGTACAAGTATCAGTTAAAAATATTGATGAATTACAAAACATTAGCAGACAGCTAAATGTGTTTTATTCATCAGATAAGTAACATTATTTGGTCCTGTCTGTATAGACAGGACTTATTTATTTTAAGGAGTTTGTTATGAAAAAGAAGAGTAATCTTTTAAAATTCACAATGCTTATTATATTAGGCTTTGTAGCAGTATTCGCTGTATTTTATTCTAAGAGCGGATTCGTCATTTCCAATATGGAACTATATGCATTAGGATTAAATCTTGTATCGATATTGTGTGTATACGCACTATTTCGTAGTACAGTTGCATTTATGAGTAAAGCTTTGGATGAGAAGAATAATAAAAATATAATATTAGTATCTATCATTTATGGTATCGTTGTGAATGTTTCTATATACGTATTCATAATGGCGCATAAAGCATCAAAATATGTACTACCTAATAAAATAAATCAATTAATGATTTTAGCATTAATAATTATGTTTGCTTTATCGATACGAACTTATTTCTTGGATTTATCAATACTATTAATGACGATGTTAAAATCTAAACATCCGATTATGAAAGAATTGATATATAACTATTTTAAATGTCGTGAAATAAAATCTATAGATGCTAAAGAAGAAAAAGAGCATAAAAAGAAAATGAAAGAATTGGAAAATAGAAAGAAAGAATTGGATAAAATTTATAAAAAGAAAACGAAAAAATTGGAAGAATTGAGGGAAAGAAATAAAAAATTAGAAGAAAGAAAGAAAGAATTGGAAAAGAGAAAGGAAGAATTGGAAAAGAAAAAGAGTCAATCTGAGTTATAATTTAAACCCTGTCTGTATAGACAGGGTATTTTAGTTTAGGAGTATTTTATGATCACATTAAAAAGATTGAATATAATCAATCTAATAACTATTGTATTTACATTTGTATTGTTTTGGTTTTATTTATTTTTGTCTAAAGAACCAATGTCTTATCAGTATGGAGCTATGGTTGTCATAACGATGATTTCGTTATATCTTACAACTTGGGCGGTTCCATTTGGAATTGTAGCAATTAGCGTCGTAGAAGTAATAAAATACGATACTGGTAAAAAGATAATGTATACACTTGTAACACCAACTATAATCACATTTTTCTATATAATATATGCATCAGCATACCAAATAGTTACAATGACAGTGCCACCATATGTCATTAGTTATATATTGGGCGTTCATATATTTATACTAGTTATATCATTTATAGGATATGATGTATTTGAAATGACAAAATTATTAAGAGAGAAAAATATTAAAGAAAGAGAAAGTAAAAAATAATACAACCCCATACATATAAGTATTAAAATCATTTTTCATAGGAGTGAATATGAAACAAAAAGACGAAGTTTTAAGTCAAAAAAATGGTGAATGTCTGGTTATGAACGTGGTTCAAGATTTCGTAGCAAGAAATAATGAATCGCAAATTATAACAGATTGTGATCATCACATTTGGGTATCTGGTTGGAATAATTTTAATCAACTCGGATTAAAGAATAATGAAGGTGAGCATGCATTTTTCTCTGAAAATGTTAGACCTGATTTAAGATGGCTAAAGAACCCAGAAGCTAAAATAGTTAAGACACAAATGTGTGTACATACAACTATTATTAAGAGTGAAGATGGTGAGTTTTTAGTAGCAGGCGTTAACAGATTCAATATACGTGCTGGCACTAAATATGGTGAGAAACGTGATGATGATTATCTCTTTAAACCAGTTGTTCAACCAATTGATTCTAATGGAAATGAATGTGTAATTGAAGATATTTACATGAGCCCTGTTAATTATGTGTGTATTACAAAATGTGGTAAAATGTTTATAAAAGGATTGCTGTGTGGAATAGCACCTCCATATAATCGATTCGCACCTAGTATATCATACAAATGGGAAGAAATTGTCTGTAAAGATGTAAAGTCATTTGAAGATGCTAAGGAAATTGTTGATGAAATCGTCAATAATAAGCGTGAAGATTATAAGAGAGAAAATAAACACATTTCTGATGATGAGATGAGTAAATTGGTTAAACGTACACCTACTGAATCGGATAAACTAAAACCAAAATATTCTATCATTAAAGAAGGTGGTTTAAGAGTTTTAGGTTGCAATAAGAAGGGAGCACTCGGAGATGGGACTGATGAGTCAAAATCTAAATTTGTGGAAGTAAAAGACTTAAAAGGTATCAAATTTAAAAAGATACATTGTAGACCATATGAGAGCGCATTTGCTTTAACTATGGATGGTGATTTATGGACATGTGGGCTAGAACCTTATAATCGATCTGATATGAATAAATGTAAAATTAATTGGTTTTGGAAGAAGATTGATAGTAAATATAAGTTCAAAGATTTCAGATTGACAGAATTTAATATTTATTTGAAAACAAAATGTGGATTAGAATGGATTGATGAAATAGATGAAAAGCCATTGGAAGCTATTTTAAATAACGAATAACAAACTAAGAGAGGTGTAAAAGCCTCTCTTATTAATTATGTTAAAAATAATACAATCCCATACATATAAGTATTAAAATCATTTTTCATAGGAGTATTGTATGAAAAAAATTCACACACTTTATCGATTTGATAAAGGCGAGATTGGACAAGATCAAGATCCAATCAAAGAAATCAAGCCGCGTTACAACGAAACCGTTATGATAATTGACGCGGATGGAAAATTATGGGGTTGTGGCTGGAACAACCATAGACAATTGGGTTTACCTGACGTGCCAAAGGATAGTTGTTTTACTGATCCTTATTATGAGACACCAACGTTATCAGATTTAAGCAGGGCTAAAAACCCAAATGCTAAAATCGTTGATGTTCAAATGGAACGTGAAATAGTATTGATTAAAAATGCTGATGGCGAATATTTAGCAGCAGGATTAAACTTTCACAGTTTACACGTTGGTACTAGAGACTGGGAAGATTCTGCTGATACATTTCAATTTAAACCTGTTAACACACCTAAGGATACTGATGGGAATGAATATGAGATAGATGAAATGTTCATGGGTATGGATACATATTTGTGTAGAGCAAAATGTGGTAAGATCTTTATTAAAGGTGATAATTGTGATTTAGCACCTCCATATAATAAACGTACACCATCAATATCTCGTCGCTGGACAATTGTAGAAAAATCACACGATTGGTCTGAATGTGTCAAACTTGTAAAAGAGAGATCTGGTAAATATATAAACTACAAACCAGCGAAAATAGACAGTAGTAAATATTTAGATATGATAGAGACTAAAGTGCTTATAATGAAAGAAGGTGGAGTGAAAGTTTGTAGCAGTAACCGATTTGGTGAGATCGGGAACGGATCTAGTGAAGGAGAATTAAATTATGTAGAAATTGATTATTTGAAAGATATTAAATTCAAAAAATCTGATTCGAATGATCGATTTATGTTATTCTTGTTATCTATGGATGGAGATATCTATACATCTGGTGAAGAGCGATATAATAATTTGAATTTCATTAAATCTAAAATCAATTGGTTTTGGAGGAAAATTGAAAGCAAATACAAATTCGAAGATGTCCAGATTAACAAGGGTAATATTTATTTGAAAACTAAATGTGGGTTAGAATGGGTTGATGAATTGAATAAAAAGCCAATAGATGATATTCTCAACAACATATAACAATTTAGAGAGGCGTAAAAGCCTCTCTTTATTATTTAAGGAGATTTTATGATGTCGACAGTGTACCTTTCGATCTTGGGTTGTTTAGTAGTTTTGTTTGTTATAATGAGTCTTGTAATCACTATGATTAAAGAGACATATTGTGATAAACATGAAAAACTTATTAAGAAATTAGTATTTATAAATTCGGTTATAATTGTTCTTGCTATTGTAACCGTAATATTATTATTTATACTTCTTTTAACGGAGTGTAGTAAAATATGAACTTTATAATATACACGATAGTAATTCTATCACTGTTTGTAACAACTTATTTGTTTATTGTTATAACTGATAAAATGTTAAAAATTATTAATGTAGGGTTTTTAGGTAAAACTTTAATTATTCTATTATTCATAGCATTATTAGTTTACATAAGCTTATGGTTGTTTATTTATGCTACGCAAAACGGATATTTTGATCCGTATGCGACTAATTCGGATTTGAGTATATTTCTTAGAAGATATGTGCCCAATATATTACAAACCAATTTATAAGGAGAAAAAAAATGGAATTTGTAAAATTTATTATGAATTTCGCTATTGGATGTATGTGTTATATTCTTGTATGCGTATACATCGGATGTGGTGGAATCGGAGAAATTATTGAAGTATTGAAACGGTTTGAGCGTTATCTCAAAAAAGTATCTGCACCTATCGGTCGGGTACTTCGAAAGGTTATTGAGCCTGTAGATCGTTTCTTTATAAAGATCTTTACACCTGTTTGTAAATTCTTTAAACCTGTAGCTAAACCATTTGTATGGTGTGGTCGAAAGATTAAACAATTAGGAAAATACCTATTTAAGTTATTCGTACTATTTAGTAAAAAGTGCGAGTTCCTTTTGAATATTAGCATTAACTTGGCTATCATTCTAGGTATAACAGCAACCGGTATCGTTGTCATAGTAGCATCTATGAAAGGATTCGGGTTTGGTCCACTTCTAGCATATGTAGTGGGTTTGATCGGAATAGTCCGTTGGATTATTCGAAAATAATTAAAAAAATAAAGGGGATGATAAGTCCCCTTTATATTATTAGGAGACTAAAATGTCATTTATTGAAATCGTAACATATGTCACAGCGATTAATATAGTGTTGGTGGCGGCTTCATTTCTATTGGTTAATTTTAATTTCGATATTAAGTTTGCCTTGATACATTATAAATGTAAAAGTTTTACACAAAGGATTATACCAAAATCATTTTTACTTAAATTTGCACCATATCGTTTTCGAAGAAATATTATGGCTGCATGTAATTATGGTAAACCTCCTGAGTTTAAAAAGCTTGTAGAATTGTGGAGAAAGATATTGGATAAAATAGAACCAATATCTACTTTATTATTTATTATAGAATTACTTATCTCTATAGTTGGATTAGGTATTATTTCTATAGCATCAATTAAATTTATAGGTTTTGGAGCAGTTGTAATCTATGTTACAGCATTAGCATCTTTCACAATTTATACAATTAAAGAAATGAGTTTTTGACAAAACAATAACACTCCCTCATTTGGGAGTGTTATTTTTTATAATCTATAACTATATCAACAGAGTCCATAAAACGTGTAACACCTGTATAGAGAAACTTACTATGAATATCATAGTTCCCTTCAAATTCGTCTAACAATAAACCCCTCTTATACTCTGATCCTTGTGATCTATGTACTGATAACGCATAACCAAAATCCAAATGAGCTATTTCATCTTCGTCATCTTTTATATGAACTTCTCTATCTATATTACCATAATAGATTTCAAAGTAATCGTTATGACATAAAGTTTTAAAGCTTGGTCCTTTTGCATCTTTTATAAAGTCTGGTTTATATTTTAATAAAATATGGTGTTTATTTTTTGTAGTCTTATAATCGTCTTGGACAATAGATGGTAAACCGTTAACAGGGAATATTGGTATACCAGCATATTCAATCTGATGATAATAGTTGTTTTTCAGTCCTATAACCTTTTCACCTTTTAAAGGAAAGACTGATTCTATTTTTAAAGCTCTTCTAATAGCTTGATTAAATAACTTCCTAGTGTTATTTCTCCAGCATAATACTATATCATACTTAGTTATATCTTCTACATCTTTAAGATATAATACATTACATTTTTTATATTTACCTATTTTCGGTCGTTCCCCATTTCTATACATAGTAGCTAGCTGAAGAATACCAGATGTATCGTCTTGTCTTAACACTTGAGTTAATTGTACATCTATATTAACTGTATCTTTTAATAATGAGTTAGTTCCTATAACCGGTGGTAACTGACCTATGTCTCCTAAAAATATAACTGGTAAATTAAATGATAGTATATCTTTTATCATTGCATCATTTATCATAGAGCATTCGTCTATAACTATTAACTTAATCGTACTAGGAAGACTACGCTTTAAGTTGAATCTATATGCCCCGTTATCCATATAAAAGATATTATAAAATGACTTATGTATAGTATTTGCTTGATTCCCTTTCATTCTTAAAATTAAAGCAGCTTTCCCTGTAAAAGCTGCAAATAAAACGTTATAACTAGCTAATCCTAAAACGTCTATTAATGTATTTACAATTGTTGATTTACCTGTACCTGCATAACCACTTATAATAAAATGATTCTTCTTACTATAAGTAGTGTCAAAATACCAAGCACAAGCCTTTACAATAGCTTCACGTTGCTGATTAGTAAGTGATATCAATATCGACTATTCCTTTCTCGTAATCTTCTTGTTTAATATTGTCTATATAATTAATTTTAGCTAGAAGTTCTTCTTTGTCTTTTTTCATCCTTTCAATAATCTCTTTATTATCTTGAGATTCCATTTCATTATCTATACACCCGATAGCATCATGTAGAACTGATTTTGCATAACTCTTTCGATGTCTAAACATTATAGACTTGTATATATCAATTTTAGAACTGTCAAACTCTATCATTAGTTTTAATAATAGCTCTAAGTTTTTAGGGCTATTATTTTCAGGATTATAATAATAATTAGATATATATTCAAATAATGAATTCTCACAAGTTATATATAATGCGGTATCAGGATTATTGTCAAAGTAATTCTTTATGTATGTATTCTTTACAAATATTTCTCTTAATTGATTTAAAAAGATATCAAAATAAAATATCTCAAATAAGTCTTTTATATATTTATCTTCTTTCTCACCTTCGCAAACAAATACATCAAATATAGAGTTGCATAATATATAGAAGTATTCTATAATTTCAGTCCTGATAGTTTCCAACTGTTTAGTGCTAGTTATTTTATCAATTATCTTGTCTAATTTAATTGTCAATACATCTGTTAAAACATTATCTTTTAAAGATTCTTTTTTAGTTTTTAAAAATGCCATATTGTGTCTCCTATTATAAAATGATGTTTAAAATATATTAAAACTATAAAATATAAATATATTATATCTCAGTGGAGTGTTAAATGAAAAATAGAATCAAAGAATTGGAACAAATTATAATAAATGCTAAGAAAAATTATTATTCTCTTATAGATAATACTGTAGAGAAAGAAATGTCTGATGCTGAATATGATATACTCGAAGATGAATTGAGAAGACTAGATCCTAATAATAAGGTCTTAACTCAAGTTGGGTATGAAGAAAAGATAAATAACTTTGAAAAAGTTGTACATAGAATACCAATGCTTTCTATAAAGAAGTCTCATACTGAATTTGAAGTAGCTTCTTGGTATAATGATAAAGTTGATTCCGGGGCTATATCAGAAAATGATCTTATTATAGAGCCGAAGATTGATGGTGTATCAGGAGATCTTTATTATGAGAAAGGAAAATTGATAAGAGCATCTACAAGAGGTAGTGGGAAAGTTGGTTATGAAATAAAGAGTGAGTATTTTAATTGTATTCCTAAAACTATATCTTTAAAAGATAAGATTCACATTAGAGGTGAGTTCTATATACCAAAAGATTATAGTGAGAATAGAGGTGAAGAACCACTTAGAAATATGTGTGCAGGAGCAATTAAAAGAAAAGAAAAGTCTGAGATTCATAATCATATAAGATTCGTGGCTTATCAGATAGTAAATGAAATCAAAGAAACTTATGATAAAGAATCTACAAAGATCGACACATTAGTGAAAGCAGGATTTGATGCTCCTCCATATCATATAGTGAAAAACTATAAAAGTGCTTGGGAGTATTTTGTAGAATATGAAGATAAATTAAGAGATGCTTGGCCGTATGAAACTGATGGTTTAGTAATAGTCTTTAACTCTACAGAAACTCAGATTATAATAAATCGAGAGTTTGGAGTTACAGATCATCATAATAAATATTGTTTAGCTATAAAACCAAAGTCTCTAGGAGATTGGAGTATATTAAGGGATATCGAATGGAATACATCTAGGACTGGTAGAATAGTTCCAACCGGAGTTATAAATCCGATACTAATAGATTCTGTTGTAATCAATAGAGCTACATTAAATAATATTACTTATATCAAAACTTTAGATATAAAGAGATTTGATAAAGTTTATTGTGTTCGATCTAATGATGTAATTCCTAAGATTCTTAAGAGTATTCATACAAAAGATTCTACTGATATATCAATTGACAAATGTCCTAGTTGTGGAGAAAAGATAGTTATGAAAGGTGTAGATTACTTCTGTGAGAATTACTTTGGTTGTCCATCTCAAACTATTAACAAATTCATACACTGGTTTAATGTAACAGGAATTAAACACATAGGACCTAGTGCTGTAGACAATTTAATCAATATAGGTAAATTTTATTCTATATGGCAATTGTATGCTATGTCTAGTGAAGATCTAGTAAAAGTATTAGAGAAGTTTTGTAATATCAAAAGTAATACTAATACAATGAAAGAAATAATTAGACTATTCGAAGAATCTAAAAATCAAACAGAGCAAGAGATAATAGGAAATTATGGAATACCAAGTATTGGAAAGAAGTCCTTAGAAAAGATGAATGTGTATACATTGAATGATCTTATAAAATATAAAGAAATTAAATATCTTACTTCTGATAGTGCTTTTGAACAGAAATTATCTGCGTGGTTAAATCGTGATAATAGAAACTTTGATGATCTTTTCTCACTAGTTAAGTTTATTAATCCTAAACAAGGACCTACTGAAAAGATTAAAAAGAAAAAGTTTTGTATCACTGGTAATTTCTCTAATAGAAAGAGAAACTCTTTGATAAAAGAAATAGAAAACAAATATACTAATTGGGAATTTTCTTCCACAGTATCTAAAGAGACTAATGTCTTATTTGTAGGTAATGAAAATGGTTATTCCTCTAAGTCTATAGCAGCTGCAAGGTTATCAATACCGATAGTTAAAATAGGCGAGATATTTGAAATTAGTAAGTTAGAAAAACATATGAGTGATTAAAAATATTTAATTACTCATCTAACTTATTAATATAACAAAATAAAGAGGTAATAATAATGGATAAGAAAACACTCGAGAAGAATATATTTAAGTATTT
Organism: Anaeroplasmataceae bacterium; assembly: GCA_051651765.1. Classification (GTDB taxonomy): domain Bacteria; phylum Bacillota_I; class Bacilli_A; order Acholeplasmatales; family Anaeroplasmataceae; genus JBOFSX01. The sequence continues at coordinate 27,336 of JBOFSX010000214.1, forward strand.
ATTATATTCAATTTTAGCATGGGATGATAAAGGAAAGAAGATAGAAGATGCTCCGCTTAGTCAAATGTTTTTCCACAATGACGCATATAAAAAAGATATGTGTAAAGATGTGGAATTTACTCGTAAGGATAATGCTCGCACATTATATTATGAACACAAACTATCTTCTACTAATTACAATGTATATGAAAGAAAAGATGGAGAAGTTATTATCGCTTTTAGAGGGTCGGATTCAAAACACGACTGGCTAAGCGATTTTAACTTTTTTAAGAAAAAGTATGATGATGTAAACACTGAGACAAGATTATCAGTTGGAGAAGAAACATATGATCAAATGAGAATGCACGAGTTCCTAAAATCCACAGAAGATTTTAATGGTGTTTTAAAAGCTATGAAAACTTTTAAAGACACAACTATGTGTAAAATGAAAAACTATTTAAGTGCTAAATACCAAGTAGCTGCAGATTTCTCAGCTAAAGAGTTTGGTAATAGTATATTAGACGTATTTAATAAATATAAAGATAAAATTGAATTGCACGGTGGATTTGCTAAACAATATCTATCTATTCAAAAGGATCTTGATCGTCTTATTGAAACTTATATGAATAACCGAAACTTTAAAAAGGTTACTATTGTAGGTCATTCTTTAGGTGGAGCTTTAGCTCAAATAGCATATATATTTAATGCTGTAAAGTATAATAATGTAAAGAAACTAACTTGTTATGTATATGGCGCTCCAAAGATTGGAAATCATATATTATCGAAGTTTGTACGTGAAGCTATGATAGTAGAAAACTTTTATTCTACTATAGTAGATAAAGATATGATTGTTTATATGCCACCAGATAATTTAGGCTTCTCTGGCAATAACCATGCATGTGTAATTAAAAGTATACCTGCTCCATTCAGTCATATTTCACATCACAGTTTCTTTTATTATCTATACTGCTTTATAAACAAAGCACAAATAAACTTAACATAACGGAGATATTATGAATGTAGAAAAATTAAAAGAAGTGTATAAATATATTAATTTTTATAATAATACTAAAACTAAATCATTAAAGTCAAGATTCTTTATTAATACCGAAACAGATATAAAGTTTGGGATTGCAGAAACAGATGATGAAGTTGTAATATCATTTTATACTTCTAAAAATTCTTTTAAATTCATAAAAGGATATTCAGAGTATCGAAAGAAACATGAAACAGAGGGTTTATCAGAACCTGAAAAGAGTGCAAAAGTTTTCTCTGAATATACTCTCAACGTATGCGGAGTTGATAAAACAATAGAATACTATCGAAATATAAAATTGAACAATCCTTTAAGGAATGTTAGATTGAGTAATAAGGTAATAGGTTGTGAGACCAATGATATGAATATTTATTCTGAGTTCTTTTTAGATAAATCAAAATATTATATTCATTCTGGTTTCATAGCTCTATTTAATTCTATATCTAATTTCTTCTATGAAACTGTAAATAAGTATTTGAAATACAGTAATAAGAAGATAGTTATTATAGGCTTTTCATTTTCTAGTGTTATAGCTAGATTGGCATATTTGTCTTATGTCTTAGCTCATCCAGATAAGTTGGATCGAGTTAAGTGTTTCTTATTTTCTACTCCTAATATGGGTAACAGTTACTTTGAGAAGTTTTATACTAAACTTCATAATAAAGAAAAAAATAGACGCCTATATATTATAAACTGTAACGACGATTGCATTTATAATTTATTGAGTAAAAGATTTGGATTCTTTAATACAAAGAGTACACTATTGATTAAAACAAATAATGAAGAAAAGCGTATCTATAACTCCATAGAATATGCAACGATCATAAAAAATATAATACAAAATAAGTAAAAGTGGTATAAGCCACTTTTATTTATTATTTTATATTATTTTGAACGTTTTTATATAAAAATTATACATTTAAGGAGAAATATTATGTATACTAGTGAAACTTATTTAACATGCAAACGTAGTAAAACTATGATTTGGAAAATGGAAGATGTTGAAAGATTCTTTGAATTAACAGAAGATTCTGTTAAGACAGACAACTTTGATGTGAAGAAAACAAATGAGAACTTTAAGAAGTTTCAATTGTTTGTAGTTAAACCTAGATCTAGATTTAACACTACAGGTGAAGCTAAATTGGGTAAACGAGAAGACTTAGTTTACTTTGAAATTAATGGGATTGATAATTTTTCAAGTCCTAATTTTGTTTCTTATGTATTCTGTGGTTATGCTATCGGAAACTCAAAGACGATCAAAACATTAATTAAATAGTAGTTTAAAAAACAGGAGGCCCTAAAACGAAAGCTTTAGAATTTACTTCAATGTATTCGAAGAAATTTGATAATTTCAATGATGATATAATTTTAAATATCCGAAAAAACGATGACATGGTACAATACATAGACGAAACTTGGCAAGAGATACAAAGGCATATACCTAAGAATATGAAATATTTGGGATATCACTTTGATGATGCTGGTAGAAGATTTCGAGAATTAAATTCAGGTAAGGACAAATCTGGATCAAATCGAAAGACAATGTCTATTTATGATACCGCCGCAAGATTATGTGTATTTGAATTTGAGTTGACTAATATGAATCAACAGACTGGTCAAATGGAAACTTGTTATATTGAATGTCCTATTTATATACCGATATACGTGGACAATTATCACTTCTATATAAGAGGTAATAAATATTCAATTCCATATCAAGTTATAGATGCTATCACATATACCAATAGGGAAAATATGATAGTGTTAAAAACAAAGACTAGAGCTATAAAAATGTCTAGGGAGAAAAAGCCTAATGGAGCAACTGATGCGTTTGGAAATAAGTATGTGGCTAATGTTTACTATTTATTTATGACGTCAAAGAAAGTTCCATTTATATTGTATTACTTTGCATATTTTGGCTTTTATAATACCTTTAGATATTTTGGAGCTGAGAAGTATTGTAAATTCATAGAGGCTTTACCTCAAGTACCAGATGAGAAATATGTGTATTTCAAATTCGGTCTTATATACATAATGATTGAAAAAGAAGCATTTGACAAATTCTATAACTTAAGAAATTTTATATTTACAGTATTAGAATGTCAAAAGAGAAATTTGGACCAAGATAGCATAAATGATGTAATGAGATGGAAAACCATATTAGGTTCATCTATATCAGAAAATAATGCTTTAGAAAAAGGTAAAGGATTAGTTAGAACGTTCATGATATCTTTAGATAATCGTACTGTAAGCAATATTGCTAAATTAGTAGGTGGTTCTCCAAAAGAAAACATGTGGTCTGTCGCAAGATGGATGTTTCTAAAATTCTCTACATTATCTTCTAAATCAAATAACTTGCTTAATAAAAGGATTAGAATATCAGAATGGATTATTGATCCATTTCTAAAAGAGACATATAAGAAATTATACAGGTATTTATCTACGAATGAAAAATCAAGAGATATTAATCGTTTAATAGATATTACCAAATGTCCTGAGTCTTTAATCCTAGGAGCTATTTGTGGAAAAAATCGAGCTAGTTTAACATTGAACATAGCCAAGTATTCTGATGGTGTAAATGACAATGTACTTGTCAAAGATGCTTTAAGATATACAACTAATGGACCTGGAACTCCAGGGTCGTCTGGTGGTGCTTTAACATCAACACAATTTAGAATATTCGATCCATCATATGTTGGTCGGATAGATATTTATCAATCATCAAACTCCTCTCCCGGAACTGGTGGTCATATTTTACCTACAGCCAAAATACGAATGGATACTTTAACATTTGATAAAGAAATCTAAACAAGGAGAATATTATGCAAGATCAAAACTTGGAAAATGTCGAAGATGAAGTAGTTGAAGAAGAGGAAACTCAAACTGATGATGAAATCTTGGATGATCTAGACAAAGAACTCGCAACCAATGAAGAAGATGATGAAGACGACGATGAAGATGACTATGACAACGGTATGAACTGGGATGATGAAGATGAAGTTTGGGGCGATGACGATGAGTATGAAGATGATGATGAAGAAATTGTAGATGAAGAGAATGATGAAGACGATGAATTCATTGACAACGAATGGGAAGAAACTGAAGGTTTAGATAGCGAAGAAGAAGATGAATAATTGAAATTAATAGGGTGTAACAGCCCTATTAATTTTTTTTATTAGATTGAACTTATTTATATAAATAATAGGAGAAAACTATGAGTACTAAAAATAATCCAGATGTTAATGACAATCCTCTAAATAGAGAATATTTTGATGATGTGTTAGATATTTTTTATGATAATATTAATAAGACTGAAGAATTATACGCCGAAGCTTATACAACCTATAAGCATAACCAACCTAATGGTTTTACAATGGGTTCATCAAGAACTACAGTAGATCTGATAAAAACTTTATCAGACATTAGATCTAATGCTGTATCTGGTGCGTCAGCACTTTTATCTGCAAAGAAGACTGTAGCTGATTTGGAAATTAAGAAGAAAGCACAATCTGTTGAAGAAGAGAAAGTTGATAATGATAAAGAATACATTAGAACTATGCTATCAGAGATACATAGATCTGCTGATAATACAAAAGCTATTAAATTGTCTACAGCTAATGGTAGAGATCTTATGTCTGAAAATAACAGAATAAAATCTCAAAATATATTAGATAAGACAATAGCAGATAAAATGAAGAGTGGTGAATTATCATTAACAAAAAATGAAAAAGCTATGAAGTTAGATTTTAATGATATGGCTGAAGTAGTATATGATTTAGATACAGAAGAATTAAAAGCTGTAAAGAAAGGAACTAGTGAACCTTTAGATGACTACCCTGTTGAAAGAGGACAAATTGGTAATATTTCAAAAGTTGATACTGTTGAAGGATTAGCATTTGATTCTACAGGTAGAAAAGTTAGAGCAACTAGAGTTAGGAGTCTATAATGGCTGATAAGCGTTATTATGAACACTCTCCTCAAAAACGTGCGGAGATGTTAAAAGATTGTCATATTACACCAGAAGATGTAGAAGCATTTGAAAGTGAAGAATACGATATACATAGTGAGAGTGTAGAGAGATTATTAGTATATATAAGAAATTATGATGAGAATGGAAACTTAATAGATTCTCCTAATAATGCTGTTAAAACTTGTATAGATACATTTGAATCTACATTGCTAAAAGAAACTTGGTATAGTCGCGAATTATTTATTAATGAAGATGGTAGTAGTTATTATGATAAGCAATTTAATGAAGAGATAAGCGAAGCTTCTAATGCAGCATTATTAGCAGATCCTGAAATATTGAAAGTAGAACCTTTAATAGTTAAACCTACATTGTTTCTAAATCAATTCATTCGTTCTTATTTTGATAACTATAAAATAAATAAAAGAGATGGTGGTAAGACATTGTATATTGAAATACATGAAGCTACTGATTCTTTTCTTCATTATGATTTTAATGATACAGATATAGCATATTATAAAAGAAAGAATTTTGATATAATAGGTTTGAATCTTAGTGGTAAAACATTCTCAATAGATAATAACTCTTTAATAGAATTGAATACATTTTCTTTAGAGAATGCTACATTGAAATTAAATAGTGAAACTGGTTTAGCTGCTAAGTGTGATTCTTTTTATATGAGCTCAGTTAAAATAGATTCTAAGTTTAAAAAGGTTATAGCAACTATATCTTTAACTGTTAAAGAGACTGTTAAGATTTCTTATATTACTTTTGAAAATGATATATGTAAATTCGATATTCTCTCCTCAGTATCACAGGATATGCAGAAATGGATATCGACCAATGTGGATATTTATGGTGTAGACTTTAATGCTCCAAATGAATATTCTGATAAGCTAGATTCTTTATTTAGATTTGACGGTGTTCATGAAGTTAAGATAACTAGTTTAAATATTACTCTTGCTAAGTTTAGTATGCCGCTTTGTAGATTTAGAAGTATAGCTAATGTTATACTTAATTCTATTAATCTAATATGTGATGAAATAACTAATAACGTTTTATCATTTACAGGTGTTACGAATATAACAGCTTGTTCAATACAAGGTGTACAAAGCAAAGAAGGATCTGGTAAAGTATATTTGATATCAACTAATAATGGAATGCTTTTAGGTGAATACAAATTCATATCAGCAGTGTCTAAACACATAGGATTGTATAAAAGCTCATCTGACAACTCAGATATAGTAAATTTCCATAATTGTAAATCTGAGGCATTTGGAAAGCCTATAGGGTACATGTCCTCTAGCATAAATAAGATGGTTTTCACTAAGTGCTACTTCGATAAATTGGCTGATTTTAGTCTCAATATGCCCAAAATATCTATGTTTGGATGCAAATTTACACACATAGAAAATGTAAATTTAACAATTTCAAAAAAGATGTATTTTTCTGATTCTTCTATATCTGGAAATACGTGTAGTATACAATCTCTCCAAGAAGGTGAAATACTACTAGATACTATGAAGATTGTATTTGATAGTTTTACTATACAAGGTGATTCTGGGACAGGCTCTTATAAGCAAAAGAATGTTACAATAAAAGCTGATGAAGTAAAATTTGATTCATTGAGTAAACTTGGATCTGAAGAATCTTATTTTGAAACGAAAGAATTATATCTATCTGGTAAGAAGATAAGTTCTTTCAATCCTAACTTTGATAATACAGTTTTAGATAAAGTAACTGTAAAGGGTAATATAATTAATTCATTATTCTTATTTAAGAATAAGTCTAAGAAAGCTGTTGAGTTTAATGTTACAAATTGTATGGGTAATATTAACATTCATTATTTTGAAGAAGTTGGAAATATAGATTTAAATGTAGAATCTTCAAGAGTTAAGTTTGATGTGTATACGTCTAAGACAGATGATGTAGATGCGTTAATAAATCTTATATGTAAAGAAGATTGTACAGGATCTGTGCTAACTTCTCATAATGAGAATATGAAATTCGTACCGGTATCAGAAGGATCGTTCAAAGATCTTAAACGATATAAAGACGGTGATATATTAACTAATAAAGAGTGGACTAATCAAATAGCCTACGGACACAAAAAATAATAATATGGGGAATAATCCCCATATTATTTTAATCCATTTTTGATAATACTAATCCTTCAATTGTCGTTCCCATTATACTATCATCTTGTTTTGTTTTAGTATAAATTATTGAACACATCACAATTGAGTATAATCCATTATATTCATTAGCTCTTATATCATCATCTTTTATTGTTAGTTTTATAATAGTATTAGGTTTGAAATCTTCTTCCGACATTCCATGTAATTTACTAATAGTTATTAAAGTTCCTAAGTTAGCTGATTTTATAAATGCTGACATATTATAAGGATTGTTTAATTCATCATAATCTACAACTTGTTTCATTCCACTCATAGCATGAGATACTATATCAGAATCCAACGTGACAGTTGGACTTGAAATTGAATCAACTTCACCATCTTTCATATTCACCATATTAGTTGATAATGTAATATTGCTAAATGTAAGTTTATCACCTATTATCTCGCTAAGACTAACATCATCATTTAATGGTGTGATAGTAGCATTGAATATATAACCAGTGGTCATCATATCACTTTTAGAAGAAGCGGTCAGCATAGTTGCATTACCAGAGTTCTTAGATGGGTTAGCTATATAAGCATTAAAATGTACTATATTGTTTTTATCAGCTGTTGTATCATGAGATGTAGCATATTTATTTAGTACGTATAAAACTGGTGGATCATAAAATATCCTAATGCCATTTCTATACACACCATATCTAGTTTGCATTTCAAATAATGCGCCCTTTATCGATCTAGGTGGTATAACTAAATCTTTATATACATTTTCATTATCTGGCTTATCAATTATATAACCTTCGAAATTACATTTTTCAATCAAGAACTTTATCATTGTTCCTACATCACATTCATCACCTATAAAGTTTAACAGTTTCTTATTACCATTTAAACCTGTCATAGGATATAAAGCCATTTTCAAATTTCTACCAGTGAATGCTGTTTTAACAGTAGGCTCAAGTAATGGACTGATATCTAAATCAGATCCCATAAATGGACTAAATGAATTTGGTGCAAAAAATGCTGCAAAAGTATATTCTGATAAAATGATTCTACTTCTAGTATTATTAGAAGTATCTGCTTGATCTGATGGTTTACTTTCCATAGTAATTGTCATAGTTACAAATAATAAATCTTGGTTAGATCTAATCTTAGTCATGTGTTTAGCATCTACTATACATTCACATTCATACACAGGCATAAAATTAGAATTAAAGAATGAATGCTTGACAACTTTATTTACAATTGGTATATCTATTACTTCATAATTAGGTATTATCATTTTCATTTGAATATCATAATACACTACAGATTGTGTATATTTCATAATTTAAACCTCCAAAAAATAAAGAAAGGAATAATATTATTCCTTTCTTTTTATAGTCCTTTATCTTCTCGTAACCACATTATATGAATATTATTCTTATTCATAATTTCATTATATTCGTTTATATTATCCATTTTCTTATCATGCAATTTTTGTGATATAGATTTTACAAAATCTGCTATGAACGGTTTTACTTTAACATTATTTGAATAAAGTATTTCATTTAATGCTCGTCCGCATTTCTTTATATCCTCAGTCATTATATCAAGATTCTTTCCATATGATATATAGAACTCCTCATTAGGATTTCTAAAATTATCAATGTAATCAAATATAGTATTAATACGACTTGTGAACTTAGAGTGTGATACAAACATTATTTGATATTTCTCAATATTCAATTTATGAAAGTAAATCATATATGGCAATAATAAATGCTTCAATTCATACTGATATTTCACATTATGAAATCTTGGATCTTTATCTAATATATTCTCCCACATCTCAGGGAGGCTTCTTACTTTAGTATCGCAATTATTAGATACAAAGTAAATATTATCAGTTATATTTGCAAATTGATATTCGATAGGATTATTTCCATATACTAGAGTAACCATATCTTTTTGTGATCTTTTACTTATTCTACTATTAGTTTCGATTATATAACACACTGTGTGGATATAAAAGTATCGGCTAACTTTTCCCTTCATTTTTGGTATCACTATTATACTGGGTATAAATCTACAGATATTATAAATATCTTGTATTATTTCTTCATACTCATCATAATGTCTAGGGTCTTCACAATATAGTATAAATGAATTACTTCCTTTCAATGTATCATGAAAGTAATGTCTATAATGCGCAATTATATTTAATGTAGATATTATAACTTGAGTCTTAATCTTATTAGTTATCATAATATCTTTCTTAGCTATTATTTTTAAAATCATATTAATAATCTTTCCAATATCGATTACCATTAGGTATCGTTTTCTCTTAATAGCATTAGGAGAATGTTGGAAAGATGCGTTTAATGTACTATATTTAATTTTATATAAATTACTTAAAATCGAAACTGAAACCATATGTTCGATCCTCCTCTGATGATTGATAAATGGTATAAACAAATGTTTGAAGATGTATCATACTCTAATAATAATATCTATTTAAAAAAATATTTAAGTCCTGTGATACTGGTGAGAAAAAGTCATATTTTTTAATATTCCACAGTACATTATCTTATATTTTTTATAACGGAGACTAAAATGTCAAAACACTTATCTATTGAAGATATTATAAGACCATCTATGGGATCGGCTATATCTATCAAACCATTGTTAGATTCATATATTATTAGATATAATCAATTCTCAGCCAAAGATATTAAAATGTATTATATACCAAATGGAAACTCTTATGTTGTGCACGTATTAGTTCCATCAGAGAAAAATGACGAATTTGAAAAAAGTGTTTATTATGATGTAGTAATAGAGTTCTATCCTGTTACTAAAGAGAATGCTAATGAATTAACACTTAAGAATTATGGAGTTAGACTATTTTCTAATTCAATTAACTGGATGTTTAACTTCACATATGTATTTGCTAAAAATGGACACATACCACATTTTATACCTAAATCTTATTACTCAGCACAAGCTCTAAAAGAACCACCTAAAAAGACAAATCCATATGGCATTTATGGTGTTGAGCGTGTAGTATTTATAGCTTTTTATCATTTAGAGATAATAACAGGATTTAGAAAGAATAGAGTTGATTTAGTTAAATTAGATAGAATGGATGTAGTTAAAATGTCTAAGACATTAATGGGACAAGATGAAAAATTAGCTCAATTAAATTTAGAAGAAAAGAAATTAAAGATAACTAAAAAAGCTGCTAAGTTAAAAATTAAACAAGAAGGTAAAATAAATATTATTAATAAGAAAGAACGAGCTTTAGGACAAAAGCTTAAAACTGTAGATAAGGAATTAGGAGCTGATATGAAAAGAAGTTTTGAGAGCAATATTAAGGACAAGAATATGAGAAAAAACATGGTCGCAGCTGGCGGTCTAAAAGCAAACTTAAAGAGTAATTTAAGTAAAAAGAAATAAGGGAGAGTATAATGCCAAAACCGAAAAAACAAAAAATACAGTATTTTAAAACATGTTTAAAAAATGTATTAGTGGAATTTGAGAATTACTTTGATGATCAAAGTGCTTCAGATTATGACGAATTCTTTATGTCTATAGCTTGTAAAAAGACTTATTCAAGAATCGCAGATATGATTGTAAAATCGAATAATACAGTATTAAATATTGATCATGAATTATCTGACATATTTATTACTACTTACTTTACTATTAAGTATTCTATTGATCGAGGAGAATATGAGAATAAGAGACCTGAAACTTTTATCAATGATTTAGTTTCATTATTATTCCCAGTTAATTTTGTTGACGTATTGATAAAATATGTGGACAAACACTACAATACAAATATTGATGAAAATATGGATTTGGACAGTCATAGATATGATAAAGGTACAACTTTCTTAGATCGACATTATAAAGTGTTGTATCTAATATCTACAATGAGCAGATTGGTTATTCCAATGGTTACTCATTATATTTATAATAAAAAGAATATGGAAGACATAAATGGATTTATCATGAATGTGTTTATGGCATTATTCAAACTAGCACAAGCTGGTACTGATATGGAAATATATTCTAAGCTTCATCTATTCGTACACAGAGCAGTATCAAGAACACAATTCACTGATGCTATAATGTGGGATAGAATGAGAATCTTAGGTATTACTCCAGAGAATGTAATAGAAGACACGATCAATAAATTGATAACAAACGTTATTCCTAAATATGATTTTGCACAAAATATTATGAATCTAAATACAGTAGTTATTAGAAAGTCTGTCATGTCTTATACTCTAAGAAAGAAAGATCCTTACACACTATTTTCATTAAGTAGTAATGAGGGAAAATCTAATGATGAAGATTCTATCTTAACAGAAGTTGAGATATTTGATTCATATAATACACAACGAGATGAATCAGTTCTAATATTTAGAAAGTATGGTACGTCTCGAGATATAAGTGTAATTATTGCACGAGAAGGAATTGATGTAACACAAGAAGAAATAGATTTCTATAAGAAGTCTAAACGATATCATGATCTACAGAAAACAGCAATCTATTATGTATTCTCAAGATACTTTAGTGGTATAGAGAATATAATTGGTGGATGTAAAAAAGAAGATTGGATCAGATTAATTATAGTACTAAAGAAGATGTTAGATAGAGTTGGACTATCTTATTTATCTGAATTTATATCAGCAGAAAAAATAGAATTCTCTTATAAGAGATTGTCTAAAAATATTGATAATACTATAAATGAAGATCCTTTATATAAAGAAATTAAAGAGAAAAAATATGGACACGTTCAAGGAATGTTTGAGAAGAAAGATTATATTAAAAGTATGATAATTTCAATATTTAATAATACTTACACATATAATTCTTACAATAATCCTATGAATGGACAATATATAATAAAAGATGAAATGAGAATTATTAAAGAAGTGCTAAGCTTCTTTAAGACATTTGTAATGTAAAAGAGAGTTCCATTATATAATGGAACTCTTTTATTTTTATTATGGAGGAAATATGCTAATATTAAGTAATCGAAAAGATTATAGTGATATAAATAATATCGAAAAAATAAATGAAGTAAAACGAGAAATAATAATTTACACTAATAATATTAGTTTAGATAGTAAAAAATCTAAAATAGCAATATTTAACTATTGCGTCCAAAATGGAAGTATAGGTGGAGTGCAATCACAAAAGGAATTATTGTATTCGATCAATATGTATTTTGGAGATATAATAGATGAAGCTTTATTTGTGGAGCCTAGTGGTAAACTTGCTATTAATAAAAGTGCACTTATAAGAATCAATGATTATGGATATGTCTATAAAATGGTAGACAGATTCAAAGATTACGAATGTACAGTAAATATGTACGATGGTGTATTTAATGGTGAGTATGCTTTATTCAGCAATAAGTCTACAGACGGTTCTAGAATTATAGGTCCATCTGATCCTAGATTTTATAATTTAGATCATCAGATAGTTGCTACAGATGATGATTCAGTTTATTTTACAACCTATGGAGATTCAGTATGCTTTGACGAGATAGCTAGAAATGGTGGTGGTGTGGGTTATAGAATATGTGACTTATTAGATCCAAAAACATCAATAAGAGTTTCAAATTTAAAAATAGATGATCCATATAAAACAATAGATGATGATGAATCTTTATTAGATTTTATAAATATCGCTATATGTAAAATTGAACATCATAGTCTTTATACACTAGCTTCATCTTATACTGTAATAATAGATAAAGAGTTAGGCTTCAATATAAAAGATATGAAAAGATCTTTTAAGGTAATGGATAAATCTGACGAGAAATTGCAGATTGCTTCGTTCTTTGAAATAGTTAAAGAAATATATGAAGATTTAAAAGACTCAATACATAATATTAGGCTTACTGTAATATATAAGGAATCTCAAACAAATGTATCTATTTTACCTATATTTAAAGATAAAGAGATAATGAATACGAATATTCCTGATTTACAAATAAAGCGATATGTTGAAGAAACATACAACTCAATTAATTAAGTATATATTATTTTATGGAGGTTGAATAAATGCTATTAGTTAAACCAGAAGTGGACAAAAAGCAATTGTATAAGAATGAATTAAAAGATTGTCGCATAAGAGGGTGTTCGAGAAAGATAATCTTCTTCATAGATAGGACGGAATATGAAGCAGGAACTTGTCATGTGGGCAAAGCTATACAAATTAATTTGAGTATGGAAGAAGGAACAGATATGAAATCATTTGGAGTTATGTCTCCAAATTCTAATACGATAAAGAATGCAGTATATAAATATGATGTATTCTTTCCGTATGGTCCTTCTAGTATAGATGATGCATCAATGATTTTAAGAGATGCATATTCTACAGAAGAAATAAATGATTTTGATAATAGGAATCAATATAGAAATGATATAGGATTATACAATAAAGAATTATCATCTGATACATATAAAATGGAAGCATTTAATTCTGTTGGAAAATTATTTCGAACATCTGTGATTCCACTACCTAAATACTATACAGAAGAGCAACAAACAAAAGAAGAGGGTGATGCTTATAGTATTATATGGGTAGATCATGCATTGAATTATGACGCAGGAGATTTGATTGATCCGTTCACTATTGTTGAATTTCATGATATCAAAACCTATGATACGATGATCCCTTTCTTAGAAAGAGAGATTAAAGAAAAGTCTAATGAAAGTAATAATATCAATTCGGTGAATATAATATCAGACTTATTCATACCTACAACCGAATGTCTTTTAAATGGATACACATTCATTTATGATACACAAGATGGTATGAATATCTTATCTAATAAACTTACAAGCATTCCTTTTGCTGAGTTTAGAATAAAAGAAAACATGATAGCTAATTTACAAGGAATGAAAGATTTAGTTGAATCTGAAGCTAAGTATATAGAAAAGAAATATGGCTCGATAAGAATGTATTATGTACCTCTTATGAGCGGTGACAAGTTGAGTATTAAGTATAAAGATTATGCTAATGAAAATCAACCAGGATTTAATAAAACAGCTATTGATAAAGGTTATACTATAGCAGATAATTTATTAGGTCAATATAACGAAGTGTCGAATCACTATACTAGTTTAGGATCGGAGTTTTAAAATGCTTTTGTCTAAGCATGTATTTGAAGATAAGGCAGAAGTCTTAAAAGAATATAAATACGTCACAGTCAACAATTCACTTACAAATATCAGATTGGATAATATAACTCTAAAGATGGAAAATAAAGAACAAATCTTGGAGAGATCTACTCATTTTGGTACTTTGTATTGTGATATGTTTGAGGTGAATGATTTTATATTCTCTAAGACTAATATAGCAAATGGGACTATTTATAGTTTAGAATCGTCCGTCACTAATGCTATGTCAAATGGAACATCTTCATTATCAATGCCTAGTAATTTTATTCAGTTAGATGGTAAGCGTCCGAATATGTGGATCAATAAAGCATTATATGGTATTGATTCATTGATAGGATATAAAATGAGAAAAGCTTCGTTAGTAAATAATGTTACATTACCCATGAATGCTGATGTATATGAAGATACATTAAATCTATCATATTCCAGAACTATAGGTAATCTGATTGCTGTTATTTCTCGAAGCTCATTCTCAATACCATTTAGATGTGATATTATAATTGATACTAAATATGGTATTAATATAAAAAATATAAATTTACTAATAAATGATAGTGATATCAAAATGGCTTTTAAACAAGAACTTAAGTATTTATATAAAGCATTAAATACTCTAAATAAATCTATAAAACACGAGTGTGATATCGAAGGAAGAGAACTTAGAATCTATGCTTCGGTCAGAGAGTTTGATATTTTTATAAATGTTGTGGATGTTGATACAAACACATCATTTAATTTTCATATGAATAATTCTGATCACACAAGAGCTATGATGACTACTATGAGTCATCTAGGTAAGAATTGGAGCAATACAGATACATTTGGAGACTTAATAGAAACTGAATGTGAAACTATTATCCCATCAATGTTTTGGATTGAAGATAGAAGATTTGCTTTTGAAACAGAAAGTATAACTGATAACTTTGAGGTTACTTATGGCTAAACGGATTGATAAAGCTAAAGAAGAATTAATACTATTATTAAAAGAACAGTCTTTGGAAATGGATAAGAAATTGGATGGTCATGGTATAAGTATCGAATACGTAGATAGATGTCATTATATGAAAATGAAACATCCTGTTGTGAAGAATCAAACTATCTACGTATCTGGTAATACTGTGTTTTTATTAACTAGTTTGATAAATGATGTTAATTATTTAATAAATGAAACTCGGAAAAGCGATGAAGAACTAGAGCGTAAATTAAATGATATAATATTAATATTGCATAAAATAGATAATGAAAATCGTTTAAAACCATACAATTATCATATAGAGATTAAAAACAAAATCGTCTATATATTATAAAGGGAAGGAGAAGATATAAATGAATAACAGTACAGAAAAAATATATTGCTTATTGGAAAAGTATCTTTTTCCAATCCTTAAGTTTGCAAATATATACACAGATGAAAACGGGATATTAAGACCAGTAGGTCGAGATCCAACATTGTCATACCAAGAGGATAAACGAGAATTAGTAGTGGTTAACAATCACGCACGTTATTTGGAAATCAAATCTAAAAAAGATGATTACCAAATATTCAATCCTTTTAGTATACCAAAACAATGTGTATTCCTAGCCAATATGGTAATGATGGCAGCAAACGAAAAAGATGATTCTAACGAAAATAATAATGGTCTAGTATATGATGAAGACTTAGATGCATATATCCCTAAATCCGAGGATGATGCAAATGAAGATTTATCGAATATGGGATCAATAAAAATGTTTGAAAGTAGGGACAAGGATTTCATTCTTAACAGCAAAATAGTCTTTGCCAGGACTGATAAGAGTGGAAACCCAAAAGAAGAATTAGCTTCTTTTAGTCACTGCAATATTTTAATGGCCACGTTAGGTGGTATCATCAATTTGATCAAGTGTTTTCAAAGAACCATTACTCCTAATTTTGTAGCAACAGAATTAGCTATAATGGACATTGAAAGAGAATTAAATCGGATTCAGATTATTAGAGAAAAAGAAAAGAAAGAAAAGGTTTCTAAGCTAGATATTAATCATATCGAAGACGAAGAGCAAATGTGTGAAGATATTAACGATGTGGATCAAAATGGTTATTTTATAGATCCATATATGAGCAATGACAGATTATTCTTTACGGAGGATAAAAAGTGGCAATACGATCCTGATGTGAGTGATTCTAAAATCCTTCGCAATATGATCCTGCCTGATTTCAAAACTGTGTCTGGTGATGAAGGTATAATGCAAGCATTAACAGACATGAGCGATTTAAATCAATATCTCGATGTTGATTTTGAATGCTAATTTAAGAATGTGCTCTCGGGCACATTCTTTTTTTATTTGTTAATGATTTTGACATATTAATATATAAAGAGAGGTAACTTATGTCACTTATAGAAAATACATTTATTAATCAAGCATCTGTTCCAGATGTGAATGGTGGTGCTGCTGAAGCTAATGCTACTGGTGGTGCTGCAGCTGTAGATCCTAAGAATTCGGCGTTATCGAAATCATTAGACAGTGCAACAAATGCGATTAGTGAATCGTTATCAAAGAAACCTGGTGGTACATTATTCGAAGATGGAAAATTTGTATTCCCAGATAATTTATTAAAAGAATTTAAAATGGACTCATTAGTTGGTGGTATAGATGAAGCTATATCAAACGGGGCATCTGTACCAGATGCTTTATCTAACGGAGTTAACAATTTTGTAAATGATCATATAACTCAAATGAAGATGGATGCATCTGATACTTGGGCTTATCTACAAATGGCTGGTGGTAATTTTTTAACTAATATATTAGGTAAATTAAAAGGATTGCTATTGTCTAGGATTTATGTATCTGATATAGTCTTCTTAGCTGGTTTAGGTCCTATAGGATTAACCGGTTCATTAGTCGACTATAAAGATAATTATGTAAGGAAATTGTGTTTAAAACATGATATGCCTTTGTCATTAAAATATGTAGATAATCGTTTAGGTGTTCGATATACTGTGGATAATAATAAAGCTTTAAACGATGCTACTAAAGCAGCGAAGTATGGATCTATCGAAGTTTGTTTTTATATAATTGGTGAGCTATACAAAGAGTTAATAGATCTTAAGAACTGTTATCCTTTGCCTAGAAACTATGATAGAAAAAGTCAAGAATCAAATAAGAAAGCAATGGAAAACCAAGTAGAAGATTTTAAAAGACTATTATCTACTTATGAAGAAGGAACTCCATTGTATATCGCTTTACAATTAAGAATAGCAGATTATCAAAGTAAGATAGATGGTATGTTTATAAATAAAGAAGATAAGTATTTGGAAGACCCTGCTTATTTAAAGATACAATCTTTAATAACTAAGAGTAGGAAAATGATACACAAAATAATGAAATACGTTATAACCTATTCTTATTCTAATCTTCATTGTGGTAAGATAAGAGAAGTATCTAAAAAATATGATTTAAATGCTTCTGCATTTGGTACAACAGATAAAGAGTTTGGTAAAGCAGCTCTTATTAATTCTAGTGATATCAATGTAATTGCCCCGATAGTAAAACCAGATAAGAATAAGACTTTAACAGGTTCTGTTAACGATTTTACTAAGAGTAATGGAATAGTACCTGATACTGATATTAAGTTTATTACTTTGAGGAATGTTAATATAAAGAGTATTTATGTTTCATTAGCTTCTAAGAATATTAATAATATGAATATGGTTAATAAACCATTATATGAAAGATTAAAGATGCCAGTCTATAGTACTGTGATTAGTGGTGTAGATAGTGCATTGTCTGGATTATTAAAAGTGGGTATTGGTAAAACAGTTGTAGGTGCTCTCAATTCTATAGAAGAAGCATTTTATGTATATGGTAAATCTTTAGAACCATATCTTTATAATGCATCTAAAGTGCAATATATTAGCTATAATGATTTATCATCTCTACCAGATCCTGATGATGTAGAATCAAAATCAGACAAGAAAGGATCTAATGGTCGTGAAGATATAAAAGATAGTGGCGCAGCAGATCCTGGAAAGAACTCTACTGGCGATCCAGCTCCTCCAGAAATAAGCTCTACCGATAAGATTGTTGAATCTATGACAATGGCTGATTTAGATAAATTCATAATGAAACACACAGATCTTACAGAGAAAGATTTAAGTGAGATGACTTATGAGGCTAAAGTTATTTTAGCTAAAAAGATTATAGCCGATAAAGGAATTTCATCAGATGATCTAATCGATGACTTATCAGAAGAATCATTAAAAGATTATATTGAAAATAATGATCCATCTATTAATCCTGGAGATCTTGATGGTATGACAGAAGAAGAATTAAAAGATATAGTTAAAGAGACTAATAAAGCTTATGAGCTAGATCTTAATTCACATCCTGTAGATCATATGAGTATAGAGAGTATTAAACAATATCTTAAAAATCATTTTGGTTATAAAGAAAGCGTTATGCATAAAGAAAGCGATACTTGGATTAAAGCTAGATTTAAAAGAGAAATTACACCAACTAGGAAAATAATTTATTATCCTAAGAGTGTGAATACAAATACTAAGTTTAAATCCTATGATGCTGAGGGATTTCCTATCATGGGATATCCGGATGAGAAAACTTTAACTGATGCTGTAAATAAGAATCAAATTGGTTATTTCTCGAAGACTAATAGAAATGCATTTCCTATTACATCTACAGCACATATATGCCCTATTATAGGATATGATTGTTATGGTAAAGCTATGTATGGCGTTCCTATATTCTACCCAGAATCCGATCCTATTTGTACAGACTTTAGAGGTATAGCAGTTTTTAACTATGTTAGAGATGTATCACCTTTAGAAGAAATCAATTCTACTGAATCAGAAGTTAGAAAGAATGTTGATGATAATAATAAAGAGATAGCAAATATTAATCAATATATAGCTAATGGAGCATCTGGTGTTTTAAAATTAAGATATGATAATCAATTGACTAATCTTAAGAATGAGAATAAGATACTAAATGATTTACTAGATACTATTAAGATTAAACCTGTAACTGGATATAATGAATTAGGTGATCCTGTGTTTAGTATTATCAATCCTTTATATGATGTAACAACTCCTGACAATATTAAGTGTTTAGGTTATGATCAAGATGGTAAACCTATCTATGAGATAAATGATAAAGGAAAAACTATTATAGGGTATAGAGCAAATAATGGATTGTCATATGGAACAAGATTATTAACACCTATAGGCAAAGATAAAGATGATCAGGTTATATATGGATATGATTCTGATAATAAACCTATATATGGTTTTACAAGTTCTGGTACACCTGTTATATCTATTACTTATGATAATAAAGGAAAAATAGTTTCTTATAAAGAATCTGATAAACAGAAGAAGAATGTTATAGGTAGAACCGAAGATGGTGAGGACATTTATTATTATAATAATAATGGTAGTCCTATCATTAGTTATGATGAAGATAATAATGGAATTGTAAAAGTTGATAATAAAGAGATTAATATGAAGTTGACAAATGTCGATAGTAAGATATACGAATTAACAGTATCTTCATCTTCATATATAATCGAATATGTATTATTAAAATTCCCAGATTATTCTAACGACGATGCTTTAAAGTATATATTAGAACACGGTTTAGAGAAAGTCTATAACGATTATCTTAATGATACTGAAATTGATAAGTCTGCTTTAAATATTAGTGGTGAAATGATTGCTAGATACATTAGTGAGATTAATAGTGCTAAGAGCGAAATGAATATCTATGAAAGGATATTAAATGAAGTTCCTACACCACCTGTTATAGGATTTGATTCTAACAATGTTCCTATATTAGGTAAAGCTCTTATTCATGTAACTATTGACGATTTACCTACTATTAAGTATAGTAATAAGACTGGCATGGACTATGGTATGGTTCTCACACAAGATAGTTTAAAAGATGGAAATCAAACATCAATATTAGATAAACCTGATTTTGATATAGATAAATCATTCAAAGCTGTTGAAAGAGAAATCATAGCAATGGACAATGGTGCTCAAAATAATGGATTGGTTTTAAAGGCGATATACATGCCTAAAGATCCAGAAATGTAACAAATAAATACTCTGGGATTATTCCCAGAGTATTCTTTTTTAGTATGGTAACACTGTAGACATATTGACTACATCCATCTTATTAGAGTTCTCTAAAGCCGCATAAGCTTCAGGATACTTCTCTTTAAATTTAGCTAATAGATCTGGTGATACATCAAGAATAGTGATACATTCAATTTGATTGTACGGTATAACTATCTCCTGGATACCTGTATTCATAAATGCTGAACCAAATGTAGGTTCATTTCTAGTCATTGATGAAATATTGAATTTGGCTATGAATCTAACCATATCTGGATCACTGGTTACATCATAACAAAATCCATCATTAAATACATACGAATTAATCATAATAGAAAACTTTCTATTATTCTTTACACAATCTACAATTTTTTCTTTTATAGTCATTTTACATCTCCTTGTTTCCCCGGTACTTTTGAGGGGTAAATAACATATTCGACTTTATTAGCATTTTCCCATTTGACATAAGCTTCAGGGTATTTCTTTTTAAAGTCATCCAACAGATCTGGGGCTACATCCAGTACATTGATTGAAAGTATTTGGTTATATGGAATAACCACTTCTTGGACTCCGGAGTTTTCACCATTACCGAATGTAGGATTAAATCTTACTAATGAAGTGTTATTATATTTGGCAACAAATCTAAATAATCCAGGATCACTAGCATCTCCTACATACATATCCAAAAACGTATACTTGTCAACTTGTACTGAGAACTTCCGATTATTGTTTAACAATTTTAAAACAGTTTCTCTCATATAGTATCCTAAGTATTAAATTTATATATTTATACGTTGAGTGACATTGAAATATTTAAAATACAATCCCTGTTATATATTATACTATGAGGAGTAAAAAATGAGTAAAGACAGATTTTATGATAAATATTTTGCAGAAAGAGATAAATTAATAGCTAATGCAAAAAATTATAAAAGTATTAAAAAATATGAAAAAGACATTATAAAATTAGTTCGAAAGTATATTACTAATAATAAGATCTTAGAAAGATTTACAAATAAAATGGTAATGGATCTATTTGATAAAGAAAGAGAAAGATATATGGAATCTATAAGATCAATATTTACACTCAGATCTCAATATGAAAGTAATATTGAAATGGAGAAAATTTGTGAAGAAAATGGTATACCAGATTCAGTGATAGAAATTATTAATAGAAGTAATACTAGAATAGTTGGTGTATTTGATTTATTGACAGCAAAATATATGCTGGTATTATATAGAAAAAATAATAAACTCAAAATATACACAAAAGTGTATATTATAAATAAAGACGAGGAGTATAATATGAGAATTATAGAATCTTCATATATCCTAAGAATATGATGGAGTTAAAAGAAAAATACAAAGAATTAATGTATAAGAGACTATTGAGTAAAGCGTATAAGACGAAAGAGAAAGTTATTAAAATGATACCAAGTCAAAAATACACATTAACACAAATAGATAAATCTTATGTTAAATTTATTAAAGAATATTTAAAGAGTATCAAATACGTAGATACAAAACCTGATTTAGAACTAATATCTAATATAGATATGGCGTTAATAACAGAGAAAATATTTACTAAATTTAATCAGCATCCAAATAGAATATATCAAATAAAGAATTTCATTCCAATCTATAAAAAGATTATAGCTAATGGAATGGTGAAATTTGATTTCAAGAATAAAGATAAGTATGATTATAAGGTGATGTACCTATTCAATCCTACACATTGTTTAATATTAAAAATGAAGAAAAACACTAAGAATATAAAGGTAGCGTTTTTAAAAATAGAGGAAGACATTATTGCAGATTGCTTAATGAGTCAATCTGTAAATGTGCAATACATAATAGGAATCAAATAGGAGGATTCGAATGTTAACTATTAAAGTTGAGTACAGTATAAAACTAGATGGTACTGTAACTAAATTAGAAACACCTATTGAGGTGTCGTATAAAAAGGACGATCATTATTATACTTATTCTAAATATAATGAATTGATAATCTTAGAAAACAGTGGAGTAGTTATAAAAGGAAAAAACAGTAATCGCATTTTAGGTGTAGACATAGAAGAAATAAAAGATTATTCGATAATAGAAGAGTTTAAAGATATTAAATTTAAAAGCTTTTATTCAGAATCTGATCGATCATTTTTAATAAGTGATGAAGACGAATTATATGTATCAGGTGAAAATGTAGATGGAGAATTAGGTGTTCATGCTATAGGCAGAGCTCTTGTAAAATCTTTCGAAAAGGTTCCTGATATTAAAGTGGATAAAGTATTTTATCATCATATTGATACTGCAACTTATTTACTTTCAACAGATGGTAAGTGTTATGTAGCTGGAAATACCTATGATCTCGAGTGTGAACCAGATAGTGATGGATTTCTTGACTATACGTTTTATGAGAAATTCGTACATCTTCCATCACCAACTAAATTAACAACCTTTGCTTTATCATGGTTTAAAGACAACACTAGAGTAATGGCTATTGATGAATTTGGTGAGCTATATTCTTATGGTCAAACGTTTAATGGTGGTATAAGTAAAGTATTTACTAAAGAGGAATTCTTTAATAAAGAAATTACAGGAGAACTAGAATGTATATTTACAAGACAACATGGTGATTTTGCATATACCAAATCTGGTAAACTATACGGAAGAGGTAGAGTAGAACCACAAAAAGATGAAAATCGTTTTAGATGTACTGACAAGTCTTTCTATAATGATTGGACTGAAATAAACCTAATTGATCATTTAAAGGGAAAGTATCATGGAAACTAAAAAATCATATGATGAATCGAGTATAAAGCATCTGAGTCTTATCGAAGGTATACGACTTAGACCATCTACATTTATTAATGGTGGTGGTCCAGATGCTGTATTGAAATTAATCTATGAGCCTCTGCAAAATGCAAATGATGAGGCTTCTATAGGTGAAGCTAATAAGATTGAAATTGTTATTGATTCAAAGACACCACACATTTCTGTATCAGATAATGGTCGTGGTATACCAATCGGTGCAGTAGATAAAATTGTTAATAATATTTACTCTGGTGGTAAATACAATGAGAATGCATATTCAGTTCACTCTGGTGCAAATGGTATGGGTCTTATGGTATTAAATTGTCTATCAGAGAAGATGGAAATGATTATTAAAAGAGATTCTAAGATTGCTACTATTAAGTGGGAGAATGGAATCAAAGTAAGTGAAGATATAAAAGATTATAAAGAGAAAGATACAGGTACTAAGATTTCATTCAAACCTTATCTAGTTCCATTCTTTGGTCCTGGGTCTGGGTTTGAAGGTAGTACTGATTATGTTAATATTGAGAAATTCTTATTGTTTATCGAAGGAGTTATGTTTTGTAACAAAGGTGTTTGTTATGAAGTCACTTACGATGGAAAGAAACAGATTTACTTCTTCAATGGTAGTGATAAAGAGTATTTATCAAACTTAGCAAAAAGAGAGAAAATTAAGCTATTATGGGATGATTGTTGTACATATGAGATAGAAAACAAGCTAACTGCTATGTATGGAAAAGTGGTAGTTTCTTTTAATAAAGAATCAACTCCTTCCACATGGTCTTATGTAAACAGATTCCCTACGATAGAAGATGGTATGCATGTTGATGGAGCTAAGTCTGGTATATCGAGAGCTATAACTCAATATATTAAACAAAATGATTATGCTCCTAAGACTTCTAAGTTTACTGTTACTGGTGCGGATGTGATAGATAATATTAGTATTATAGTATTATCTGAAATGACTAATCCTTTATTTGACGGACAAACTAAGAATCGTCTTACATCAAAAGATGCATTTGACTTCTTCTCGATTAACTCATATAATAATTTTATTACATGGGCTAATACACATAGAGAAGAAATGGATAAACTTTGTAAGTTAGCTGTTCTTAAAGCTAAAGCTACATTTGCTGCTAAAGAAGCTAAAGAACAAACGATGAACCCAGTATCTGTAAAGAATGTAGTTTCATCTAAATTAAACTTAAAGAAGTTTACAGATTGTTCAGGAAATAATCCAAAAGAGAATGAGTTGTATATTTGTGAAGGGGATTCTGCTACTGGATCATTAGTGTTATCAAGAGATGCAAAAACACAAGCATACTTAG
The DNA here is from genome assembly GCA_051651765.1 of Anaeroplasmataceae bacterium. Lineage (GTDB taxonomy): Bacteria > Bacillota_I > Bacilli_A > Acholeplasmatales > Anaeroplasmataceae > JBOFSX01. The sequence continues at coordinate 51,886 of JBOFSX010000214.1, forward strand.
CCTTAAGAGGTAAAATACTAAATGTAACTGGTAAAAAGAATCCTGCTCTTACAGAAGAATTGCAAATGCTTATTAGTGTATTGGGAATTAGAGGAAGAGGACAAAATGCGGATTATTCTAAAATGCGATATAATCGTGTTATAATAATGGCTGACTCTGATCCTGATGGTTCTCATATCTCTTCTCTTATATTGGGTTTCTTCTTAGCATTCTTTCCAAAGTTAATAGAGAACGGGCATGTCTTTATAGCAACGCCACCGTTCTACAGATTAAATTATCCGAAGAATGTGAGTCTTAATATTCTTAATGAGACTTACTTTTCGATTTACAAGTTAGCTATAGCAAATAAAGCTTTTGATTTATTAGACTCTGATAATAAGATAATAGATCATAATGTGGCTAGAGTATTTAACAAGAAGTTGGAAGGTTACAATGTATTCTTAGAAGCATTTGCTAAAGAATTGAATTTGGATTGTCATTTGTTGGAGATGATAGTTCGATGCTTTGAATCCTTAATCAAGAAGAATTACAAACAATTTGAAACTATAGGTTATAACGTAAAGCTAAAAACGGAGAATAAGAATTATCGTATTTATTATTTTGATAAGGGATATGATCATTACTTCTTGAAAGTTGATAGCAAATTTTATAATAAGATTTATATACCTATATATAAAAGATTGTGTGATATAAAGCTTGGTAATGTGAAATACAGAAACAAGAAAACTAAGGAAGAATATTCTGGTACGCTTTATCATTTATCAAACTGCTTAGACAAAATGTTAGTAGGTAGTAAATGTAAGCTAGAGCGGTATAAAGGATTGGGTGAAATTAATAGCAATGTTCTAAGAGAAACTGCTATGGATCCTAAGACTAGAAAGATTGTACAAGTGACAATGAACAATGTACAATCTGCTATTAAATGGGCTGGTATATTATTGGGTGACGATAATATAAATATCAAAAAAGATTTATTTATGGAGGACTAAAATGGTGCAGCGAGGTGCAGTCAAAAAATTTGAAGGCGATGTTAGAAAATTTGAAAATGAGGCACTTCGCACCATCTATGAAGACTTATTAGATGGTGTGAATATTGAAGAAGAGATTGCTGAATATAGCGAACAGGCTAGATACATTATTGTAAGATTAGTAGACAATCTATCTAAAGACAATATACCTGATATCTTATTTATTAAGAAAGATATCATTGTATTTCAAAAGTTCTTTGGATCTAAATTGTTCCCTAAGACAGAATCTTCTCATTGCGGTTATGATGACAAAACCAAAGAACCTATTTGGAGAAATGTGATTGATGTTGAATATCATATTGGTGGTGGCACATCTAATCGTCCAAAGACTCCATTGTGTTTAGAAATTGAAGGTTTCTTAACAAAGGTTGGATTTGAAAATGTTGACATACACGCAAAGGGTCCTTCAACAGCAGTTATTCGTTTTAAGAATACATCTGAAGATGATGATGCTGTTGTATTAGAAGGAATTGAAAGAATTAAGAAATCTTATCGAAAGTTAATAGGTTCAACTGATATAGCAGAAAAATTGGACTTATGGACAAAAGATGATAAGATTAAATACTTAGTTCGAGAATTATTAAAAATAGTGAAGAAACCATCATTAGCATTGGGTGGAGATATTAATAAGGATACTTGTAAACTTATTAACCGTTTCCCTATGTGTGAATTATTTGAAAAATCAATAACTGAAGATGGTAAAGAATACATCGATTTAACAGGGTTGTTAACAACAGATGATGATTATAAGAAAGAATTATGTATCGGAACTGAAGACATTATGGAGAACTTAGGATTTGATGAATCATTCCTAGAACTTTATGAAGACAAAGATCATCCTGGAAATCATGTGTTTGAATATACCTTCTGTAACGACGGGTATTAATAATATTATAGGAGAATAATATGAATATGGCACGAGCATGTGATATAATGCAAAAGTTTTATCGGTCTAATGTGTATTCTATACGAAGAGGTGATATTAAATTATGTGAAAATATTAAAGATGAAAAGGTTCTTTATTTGGTAAAATCTTTCTTAATAAATTCAACATCAATAGTTTATGAATCTGCATATAACGATAATATTCTTGAAGCTACTTATGACTTTAATTTCAATCCATTATTTGGTGAAGAAAATAAATGTGTAGTAGCACGAAGCGGAAACGCAGATGTAAAAATAAAAGATCCTACACTATTTAACTTATTGAATTTGAACAATCTATTCTTTAATGAAGATGGTACAGCTAGTGATCTACAAAAAGAATTTGTTAAAGCAGTTGAAATTTATGATATAAGCAATGTAACTATTTCAAAGATTGGAGAGTATAATCATTGTGTGTTAATATCATTTAACGCTCAACGATATGAAAAAGAATTTAATGATTGTATATCTTATTATACAGTAGGTGAAATGATTAAACGATGTTATAAAAATGTGCTAGGTAATATTAGTACTATTAATATCAAAGAGAGAATAGAATTAATGTCTGATGATGTGTATGCTAAATTTGTAGCAAAACATGTTATCTCATCCGCTTTAAAAGGACAACTTGAACAAGGTGATATCGATCTAGGAAATTGTGGGGTTACAACAGCTATCCCGCCAAATGAATCATTATTCCCTGGAACAATTAGATTTAAAAACTTTGATAATGAATTCGAATGTTCTCCATTAGTAGAACGATTTGGATCATCATTATCACTTGAACACAATCTAACTGATTCTTATTATGAGTTGCTTCGCATTTATAAAGAGCTAGGTTTTGAAAATGTAATGATTGATTTTTCTAGAGTAGAAGGATTTGATTTAGTTACAATACAAAACAAAGTGGTCGGATGCATTAATGAATTAGAATTTTAATTTAATCCCCTACTTGGTAGGGGATATTTTTTATAAACCTTTAGGAGGGTTATATGTTACTTACATCTAAAAACGGGATTGCACATGCTACAGAGTACAATCGAAATCCAATGAAGATTGAAGATTCAGTGAATCTTAAAGAATTGATTCCAAATGACAAACTTCGAAGTATTGTTCGATGTATTAATTTATTTTCAACAACATTTGAAGTCATGCGTTTTGATGACGTTACGATTGATGATAAAACTAGAACTGTACGACACAGAGTTATCGCTGATACTAGTCTATTTAATGACGACGAATGTGCATATGTTGGTGGTAGTGGAGTAGAAGATGGTAATTACATTCTTAACATTAAAACAGTGTTAGAAGATAGTAAATACGATCCTGAAATAAACTTCAAAACATTAACAGAAGCTATGAAATTAGTATTTCCTAATGTGATAAGTGTAGAATTGGGTATTGTACACAGTGGTGGACCATATAGTGATAGAGGTGAAGATCCTAGAGATTATATGATAAAAATCAAATATGCAAAACACGATAGTATTTATGATAAATCATACACAGATAAAATTGTTAATAAGTCAGCATTTAAAGAAACAGTTGAATGTGATTATAAAACAATTCTTAAAGAAAACTCTAGCTCTAAAATAGCAATTTATATAGCTAAATGTATTGTTGGTGATATTATTAATCACGTTAACGGTGGAGTGAATAGAGGAGTTATTTGTGAGCAATATACACATGAATGTGAATTCCATAATATTTGTATTCCGCCAAATGATGAACTATTTAAAAATTATAGGCTAATACAAGAAATCCCACCAAACGGTACAACAAGAGATATTAAATGTAAAACAATTCCAGATTTGTTTACTGCATTAGGTTCTAAATATCTTATTCGTTATGAAGAAACAGACGATCTATTTGAGGTAAATCGATTACTTGGATGTATTCCAGGACTAGAAGGATCTTATATCAGAATTTGTCCTAATAGGCCACATATGAATATGATTAAAGTTGTAGTTCCTGTCAAAGAATCTGTAGAACAATAATCAAAAAACTTCAACATTTATTAACTTGTAATAAAGCATAGTTACACTCGCATATTATTAAGTGAATAAAGAGTATAATATAAAAATAGAATATCAAACAAAACATTAGTCCTTGACTAATATTGATATCAAAATAATATTATCTCAAGGAGATTCATATGGTAGCAAATATTATTTTATTAACAGTGATGTTCGGCGTCGCTATTGGTTTCACATTTTTCTTGGGAGCGTTAGAGAACGCATTCAAGAAAGATATGAAAAAGATCAAAGATTCTATGGAGAATCTTTGGTAGACTTTAAATAAGGGATCTTCGGATCCCTTATTTTTTTGTAATAACTTCATATGATCAATATATATTATTAGACGAGTAGATGTAAATAGAATATTTTATCTAATAAAAAATCAGTCGTTGATTGATAATGATATTATAAATCTATAGATCTATTGGAGGGATGTAAATGGGGTACATTTACAATGAAGAGGTCAACGAGTTGGCCATGAATCTTGAATGCGAAATAGCATCTATTAAAGATGCAATTCGAATTCATGAAGAAATGGGGTTGGAGTGTAAGGGTGCACGTTACACTTCGGTTGACCGCTATCTTCTTAGTAAAATTACCATATTAGGTATTTTTACAAAGAAAGGAACAATGGCTATGAAAATGGCTATTGAAAATTTAGGCTTTGATTTTAAAATCAATGGTCTAAATGGCGTTGTTGAATTTATTTGATAACGCAAAATAAGAGGGATTTCTCCCTCTTATTTTTTTTATATTTTTCTTAAGTATGGTTCTATCATACTTATAAGTTCTTTATGACCGATAGGGGCCAATCTAGTTAATGATTTAACAGTATCGAATGTTACTTTAAAAAGATCAATAGTATTTAAAGATTTAGGTTCAGTTTTATTAACTTTTCCTTTAAACTCTTCTTCTTTTGAAATTTCTTTTAAAGCATCTAATACATTCTCTTGTACATTTGATTTCTCGTTTTCAAGATTCTTAAATGTAACTTTATGCCATAGTGCATATACAAAACCTTTAGGACTCCAATCAAATACATACTCATTATAAATCTCATTAATAGAATTTATTTCATTTAATATTAAATCTCTTTCCTCTTTTGATAAATCTTTATTATTATCTAGTTCAGATTTAAGCGCTTTATACATAGAAACCATTCTTCCCGTTAGAGACGGATATTGTAAAAGTGACATTGAGAAGTTTATATAATGAGATGAGTTTACTATAACATTAGCTAACGATATATAGTTGATAATGTTAAACAAACCATAATCTGGTTTCGAACCGCCTTTTATATATAGCTTAGAAAGTGCCGAAGATAAATCAGGACCTAGTCCATATAGTGTTGCAAATATATCACAGAACTGCTCAAATCTTTGTTGTTTAGATAAGAACTTAGATTGAGATGCAGCGTATGAATATCTTGGTATACTAATTATTGTAGTTAATAAACTACCAATTATCTTAAACAGTCCACCAAATATAAAAGTTAATATTTTAACAAATATTGAATCTTTGTCTAAGAACTTCTTTTTTGGAGTTTCATATAGCGAATCGATAACGGTGTGTTTATTCTTTTCATATTCTTCGCTCATCTTTTTTCTGTTAAACACATCTCCTTCTTTGACACCAGCTTTTAATAGTTCTTCACTGATTATTTCGTTATCAATATTAGAAAGCTCTTTATATTCTTTATTTTTCTCAACAGCCTCTACAACACTTCTTCCACCAGATGTTAATATTTTCAAAGGTTCCAAGCATTTATAAACTACCCTAAATGCACGGTTTATATATAAACTTGCTAAGTTTTCATTAATAGAACAAACAGCTTGTTGCATAGCATGTCCTAGTTCATGAAGAATAATACCGGCACATTCACGATCGTTTAATAATTCTTTACTTCTAGTTCCAAATGAACCAAGGCCAAATGTGATTAAATATATTTTTCCATAAGGATCTTTATATTTATATCCTTTCTTAGTCTCAACTATATCTTCTAATGATGCTTTAAACTTTTTATTAATAACCACTTCATCACCTTTACTTGTCAACAATTCACTGTCAAAGCACATTGGCACTGACCATGAATTGTAACCAGTCGATAGGCTAAAATAACATTTCCAAACATTAAATGTTTTACAAATTAAGTCTTCCATTTTACTAACTAAAGGCAATATGTCTTTAGAAAATTTTTTACGATTTTTTAAAGAATTCTTATTGTCTATAGAATTGTAATATAGTTCTCTTAGTTCTTTCATAAAGAATATTAATGTAGTTGTAAATTCATTGTTGTTACCAAAATAAGCTTCTTCCGACATTGTATTAGTATAATCTTTAGATGGTGTTGATGTAGTCACTATGATAGTTTTAGGCTTATGATTGTGAACTTTTATAAAGTCTTCTGTAGATAAGAATGAAAATTCTTTTATTTTCATCTTTGTGTGATACATTGTCACCTCCTACATTTTTCTCAATGTTGGCTCTATTTGATTTATCAAAGCTTTATGACCATTAGGTGCAAAAAGTTTAAAGTTTTTTACAACACCGAATATTGATTTCATAAGAATATTACCATCAAGATTACTTACCTTGGTTCGAATCTCTTCTTCATCATCGTCAGTGATTTTCTTTTTAAACTTCTCTTCTTTCTTAATTTCTTCTAAAGCGTCAAATACATTAGCTTCAACATCTGATTTAGTATTCTTTAAAGACTTAAATGTAATCTTATGCCATAGTGCATATACAAAACCTTTAGGACTCCAATCAAATACATATTCATCATATATCTTATTCATAGTTTCGATTTCATCTAAAATAGATGCTTTATCTTCTGGTGATAGATCTTTATTAATTTCTAATTCAGCTTTAAGAGTCTTATAAATTGCAGCCATACGACCTGTTGCATTAGGATAACCTGCAGCTAATTGACGTAGAGAATGATTCATATAATGAGATGTATTTAATATAACATTTACAACTGGTACATAATTAATTAAATTAAGAACTCCATAATCGGCTTTAGATCCCATAGAAACATTTAACTTAGCAAGTGCTGAAGCTAGTTCTGGTCCTAGAGCGTAAGAAGCTGCAAATACATCAGCAAACTGTTCAAATCGTCTATTCTTTTTTAATACTCCAGATTGAGTTGATACGTACAATTGTTGTGGAACACTAGTTATAGAAGCTAGTAAATCAAATATAATTTTAAATACTCCACCAAATAAGAATACAAAAGCTTTACAGAAAAACTTTCCAAATTTACCAGAACCTTTTCTAGGAAGTTTTTTAATCATAGTATCTCGATTATTATTCATCATATCGCCATAACGATCTCTGCTAAATTCTTCTTTATTAGAAGCAATTACTTGCTTAATAATATCATCACCTAGATCTTCTGGATCTTCTTTTTTCATAGAAGAATATTGCACATTTAAGAATAGAGCTGATAATGCTGATAGTCCGAATGATCCAATTAAGACAATAGGACTTAAGCAATTATATACTTCTGTGAAAACTGCATGTGTGTATACAGATGCTAAGTTTTCATTAATAGAACAAACAGCTTGTTGCATAGCATGACCTAATTCGTGAAGAATGATAGCAGCGCATTCAGCGTCACTATATTCGTCTTGACGACCATTTTTAGAAAAGAAACCTAAACCGAAGCATAGACAATAGATTTTACCATCTGGTTCTTTATATTTATATCCATCTTTGGTCTCCATTATATCTTCTAACGATACTTTGAATTTCTTATTTATAACGTGCTTACCATCTTTTTTTGTAACTAAATTTTTATCAAAACAAGCTGGTACACACCAAGCATTCAAATCATCCATTATACCAAAATAACATCTACCAATATTAAAAGACTTACATATTAATTTCTCAATCTTTCCTATTAAAGGAATTATTTGTTTAGAAAATGCACGTCTATCTACTAATTTATTCTTTCTATCAATAGAACTATTATAAAGTGATCGAAGTTCGCCAACATAAGTTATCAAGGTATTTCTAAATACATTGTCTTGACCGAAATAAGCTTCTTCAGATCTAGCATATTCTTTATAATTTCTTTCTTTACTTTCCATTCCTAGACTAAGAGTGCTAGGATTTCTACCATGAACTTTCTTAAAGTCCTCTGTAGATAAAGTAGTATATTCATTAATTTTAATACGATTGTACTGCATCTACTACTCCTTCGGGTTTATTTTTTTTATTACAAACTGAGAAGAAATGAAAGATAGTATCTTTTACAAATTCAGTAGTTCGCAATGGGTTTCTAACAACTTCACGCACACTTCCATAGTATTCATCATTTCTTTTATGAATATTATACAATGGATTTATAGATAAAGAACTATCAGCTCTATAAGCTAATTCATGCACATGTTCCTCAAGCTTTTCATCGATCTTTTTAAATGCTACCATTTTTGGTGAACATTCGCTACAAAATGTTTTTAAGAATACTAATGGGAAATATCTACCAGTTATTATTAAATCTTTAGCAACTGACATTGCTTTTTCACATTCACAATCTGCTTTTATCTCTAATAGCTTTTTTGTAGATGCGAATTTAAAATCTTTATCTGATTTCTTAATCATTAATATTTTTAATATTTCATTTATTGTAGAATCGCTCTTTTCAAATAATGAAATGATATTGCTTATAGATACATAAGAAATCATCTTAGTGAATCTATGCATATCTCGTGGAGAATGCTTTGATCTCATCATATCTGAAATAGGACCTGAAAATAGATTTTGGAATTCATTGAAAGCTAATAAAGTTCGTTCATCAGATGATTGTATATTTACACATTTATCAGAACCTGTTTTAGTATTTACAAAAGAATAATCTATTTGAGTTAAGAAACTTAAATAAATCATACTCATATTTGTATTTACTATACGACTATTGTCACGAATTAAAGCTGCCCAAAAACAAACCTCAATAGTATTACCAATAGCATTTACAGCATCACCTGGGATAGTTTTAACAAAGTTATCCATATTATCATCTAAACTTAAAGTAGTATCAGTAATGTAATTTACAAATCTTCCGATGTTGATAACGACAGTCATTGTAATATCATCAGAATTTGAAAAGTCTATTCCTGTAGGAGAATGTTTTACAACAATTCCACCAATACTTGGTACGTCATATGCTTTCAAAGAGTCAAAATAAAAATCTATCATATTAGTAGTATCTTCAGAAAATATAATACTAATATTAGATAAATGAAAATATCTTGTAAAATGAGATCGAAGTTTGACGTTTATCATTTCTTTATCACTTTCGATATATTTTTTAATTGAACTAGTTAAAGCATTCATATTATTTTTTAATAATTCTTTTGATGTAGTAGCCATTAATATTGAACAAATATCACCGGCTAATGAGTTGTAAATTATAGATCCTTGATTCTCTTTAACTATATCTTTGTATTCCATAACAGTGTCTAATATAAACGTTTTTGATGCTTTTGAACCTGCACAAAATGCTGCAAATGCTTCTAGTCTATAACATTCGTAACTGTCTCCCCATCGATCCATCTTATTAGTTAATAGGTCAAAGTTAAAAGTGTTAGAACCAATTTTAACAAAATCACCAAATTTAACTTTTGGATTATTTTTATTCATTTTTTTCTCCTATATATATTATTTTATTTCATACTCTACAAATAAATATGAATAATATTTTATATACAGATGTTTTTAGACAATGTCTTATAAAAAAGAAGGAGTGTATTTTTTTATGAATAATCAACAAATACCAAAAACCATAACAAGATATGATTTATTTCTTAATTTACAATATCAATATGGGGCAAATAATCAATTTGTATTAGTTAAAGATGGAAAAGAATTATATGATTTTAAAAATGATATTATAGAATATACGTGTTGTCAACATAGTTCTCATAAGCATAGAGGTACTCCTGAAGAAATACTATTGCTAAAGTTTAGATATCCTCAACCTTGTGTTATATGCTTTAAACATGATCCTAAATTTAAAGGACATGTTGCACAGAGTTCTAATAAACCTAAATTAAATAATGTGGAAGATGTCGTATTAAAAGACACGATAGATAACGATCCAATTAAATTAGCTAAGAATGAAGCTATTAGAAAATTGGATTATGAAAGAAAAATGGAAAAAGAAAGAAAAATGGATGAAATAGATGGTAAAGCTGATGTTATGACATTAGAAGAATTTAATGCTAAGTATCAATCTGTTGAATCGTTCTCAGCAGCTGAGGATGAAGTTGCAACTTCTGCCCCGATAGAATTAGATGATAGCATTAAACAATTATTAAACCAGCCACCTTCAGAAAGATCAGTTTCTATAGATAGTGTATTAGAACCTATAGAAGAAGTAGCTGAGAGTATAGATATATTAACCTATAATAAAATGAATAATATAAATGAGGAGATACCATTAATGGATCTTATCGATAAAGAATATTTAGCCGATTTAGAGTTAGGTATAGTAGAAGATATCGACGTAGTTGAGAGTATTCAAGTTACAAGAGGTAAAGATGGTTATTTTGTACCAGCGGCTACTATAGAAGAAAATTCAAAAACTGAAGATAAAAATATATTATTTAATGAAGAAACAAATAAGAATGCTATAAAAGAATCTAATTTAGAAGCGCCAGCGCAATCTATTGATTTGGACGAGGAAGAGGATTTTGAAATAGCTCCTTATGAATAATAACCTAATATGGAGGAAGATTATGAATGACAAAGCTCAATCTGATTCAATCAAAAAAGAAATGAATGAGATGATGCACAAAGCTCGGGAGAATATCGCAGAGCTTACAAGAGAGTTGGGGTACAAGCCTTTTGTAGATGTTAAAGTAGTACTAGAGGATGCTAATACTTTAAAAGTAAAAGGAACTTGTCCATTGTGTGCAAAAGTGGTTACATTTGATAGTCCAGATGATATATCAGTGTACTCAGAAATCACCCATCCTGGTGATGAGAAGAAAGCGAAGATTAAGATCAATGCTTGTCCACATTGTACAATTAGTCGGAAGAATTCACTTCCAACAAAAGGACGATTGCTTAATGAATTAGGCATGAGTCGATTGAATAAAATTGTTGATTCTAAATTTGGTGGAGCATTAGTCCCTATTAAAGGAAACTTGTTCTCTGATCCTAATGAACTAGTTGTGTTTAAAGCAGCTGATGGTAAAAAATATACTACAAAGTATAAAACACTATTAGCCTACTCAAACATTAGTTTTGAAGATATCGACGACGAATTTAGAGCAGATGCGAATGATGTAGTATTCTCTATTAAAGGTGATGATATTTTGACACAAGAAAAAGGTGACGATAATGGTGAAAAATTTATTATTGATAGTCTGCTTTTGAATGTTGAAAAAGATCAAATTTACTTTTCAAATAGTGAATCTAAAGTTGAAGACACAACTAAAACTATCAAACATGAAGCTCCTCCAAAAGAAGAGCCTAAGTTAGAATTAGTTATTGAACCAGAACCTGAGCCAGAAGAAGAACCAGATGTACCAGAAGATGATGACGATGATGTTGGTGCAGATGAAGTATTCTATCCTGAGGAAGATGAAAATGGAGAAGAAGATGGAAGTGATACCGATTATGACGAAAGCGGAGAAGAAACTGTTTCAGAAGAAGATGATGAAGTTTCTACCGATAATGACGAAATCGGAGAAGAGGATACTCCAGAAGAAGAAATCCAATTTAATTCTACTGTGGTTGAAACAGAATTTGACGACGAGTCTTATGATCCTGAAGACAATGATCAAAATGATGAGTACGAAAATGAAGTTGACGAATCGGTAGAAGAAGATGAAAATGAAATTGATATCGACACAATTAGTGAATCGTTTAACAATCCAGAAGTTGAAACTATTTCTTTAGAAGCAGAAGTGGAAGAAAAAGTAGTTCAAACTTCTCATGGTTGCAATTACACTATTTGTGAAGATGGTTCTATTACATTGGATCTTCCAGAAGGAGAATCATTATTCCCTTTTGATTTCACCTCTGGCGTTGCTAACAAACAAGATGTTACGACACCAGAGGTTGAATATGTAGACGCTCAATCTGAAGTGAATTTAGATGAGGAAGAAGACGAACATAACTTTGCTCGTCTTAATGAATTTGAACAAGACAATGACTCCTATGATGATAATGTGATCACCTTAGATTTAGAACCCGAAGTTAAAAAGACTAAATCGAAAGATGAATACAAAGATTATGGAGCAGAAAATCGCACCGATAAAATTGGTGAAGAAGCTAAGAAAATTCTTGAAAAAGATAAGAAATGGTATGATAAAGAAGTTTTTGGAACTGATGATTACACAGATCCTATTAATGAATTTATTGACGAAGAAGATCTTTATAAAGAGTTTAGAGAATCTCAATTAGGAAAAGTTGTAATTGATGTTACAAATATTTCTCAATTAGATGCTACAGTTTTAATCAATGAATCAACGTGCGAATTGCCATTTGTAGATTATTCAAGTGGAGTCAGAGTTGTATGTATAGATTGTGACAATATTTCTCAAATGAAAGTCCCAGTAGCTTTCATGGAGAAGAGTGTAAAATTCTCTTATCCCTTACAAAAAGGTGATGAATATAGAAAAGTATACTTGTATTCAGATACATTGAAATCGCAAAATAGAATTAAAGCTGCTATTAAAAATCTGTTAAAGATTGTAAATAGAGATGCATTTGATCCTAGGCGAACTATAAATCTATCTGGAAACTATGTATTGTTTTACACTGATCATGTCCAAACTATTAGATCATTTGAAGACTGTAATTCTAGTTATCCTCAAGGAAAACCGTGTACTAAATCGATCGGCATTATTGCTATGAGATCGACAGATGGTAAGAAGAAAGAATTTACAAACAAAGATGTGATGAATTACTTAGCTAAAAACTTTAAAGATGATATGGAATCAAACAATCTTTATATGGTTGTAAGTGCTAGATATATAGTACAACCAATCCATGAAAGAAAAGTTGTTAAGTATCAAATTACAGAGTATAATGAGCTAAGATCCACTCTTATTAAAGATGGTCTCGATCACGTTATTGGTGCTATAATCAAAGAGCATCAAGCTAACACTACGGTCAAAGATCCCAAGAATCTTGGGTTTGACTTCTCCTCATATGGTTATGAATTTGAATTTGAATTCGATTCCGCTTGTCTCCCTAGTCCGTCTTTGGAGATATGGCATGATGATGAAGGATTTTGGAAAATTCATAACTCTTATGAAGATGGTCAAGGTAAGTGTTATATTAGAATAAACGAGTATAGAACGAATGTTACAGATGGTTATAGAAATGATCCTAGATTATTCCTACCCATCCCTTTATCAAAACGATTTCGACCAGAGATCGAAAAGGCTAATGCAAATGTTATGATAGAATCAGTTCGTCGTCAATTTATTGAACGAATTGGTTTTGTTGAAGCGTATTATCCTAGAATCAAACGATTCATGTTAAGTCCTTTGGCTACTATGTCAAAAGCTCTTATGAAACAAAGTGTATTAACTATGTCTAAAATAGATCTAAATAAGTTCTTTAGCGGGAATGGAATCTATGATGGCGGATATGATAATATGCTTATGCAAAAATTCTTTATGAATAATGCAGATATCGATGAGAATACTAAAAACATGATGAACGTACTTATGATTCAAAATATGATAAAGAAGTAATTATGATTAAAAATTATACTCGTTATAACGTGATATTATACGAAATGTATAAAGTAAATTCTTTGCTGCGCAGCAATAGAAGTCAAAAAATTTTCCTTGCAAGGAGGTCCGAAAATGGCGGACAAAGAAACAGCACAACAAAGTGCAAAAGTGAGCAGCGGTACTGCACGACCTGTAGTATCAGTTGATATGGCAACACGGATGATGGTTATGAACTCATCTATTGTTGATCTATTTTGTATGTTGAAGATGTCAGAAATCAACCCCGGTCCAAATCTAGTTAATCCAGCGATTAAAATGATGCTTACCGATGGTGTTTTGAAATCTATTGAAGCAACTGGTAGTACTGAAATAGCTGAGAAATTTAAATCTGCAGCTATGATGACTACATTAACTTCAGCAGGTAAAGGAGGAAGTAAGATGGATCCAACAATGATGATGTTGATGATGGGTGGAAAGGGTGGAGACATGAGCTCTATGCTTCCTATGCTTATGATGAATCAAGGTAAAGATGGATCAAAACCAATGGACCCAACAATGATGATGATGTTAATGAGCCAAGGTAAGGGTGGAGACATGAGCTCTATGCTTCCTATGCTTATGATGAATCAAGGTA
>JBOFSX010000215.1:0-1195 GCA_051651765.1 Anaeroplasmataceae bacterium
GGTGTTGCTGGTATAATTAGACCAGGAAAAAACAGCTTACAAATAGTAGTTGGAACACAAGTGCAATTTGTAGCAGATGAATTTAAGAAGTTAGCTAAATAATAATTAGTAACTTTTAAAATTAGGAGACGGTTTTTGCATAAAGCAAAAACCGTCTTTTTTTCTGAAAAATATAAGATGTGGTTAGGTGAAATGTTTAAAGAATGATAATTAACAATGTAAAGAGTGTGGTGGTTTATTTGAACTGGTGATTTATTATATAAATTAAAAAATAATATTAATGACAGTACAATATGGTGAATATGTTGATTTGGATTGTATAGGGGGAACTAGATGGTAAATATAAATCAATTATATAACAAGTAATTAATTTAATAAGATTTTAGATTAAGCTAGTATAAACAAAGGAGCATAAGGGTAAAGTATAAATACGTTGAAGAAACAGTCTGTATAATAAAAGCATCACAAGTTAGTAAAAGCAGTTAGATGAAATAGATTATCTATTATTAAAGATTATAAGTGGGATTTATATTTGCTATATATATGTAGTAATTTATACAGAGTGATTTTTATTAAGATTATATACGTGAAGGTTGATTTAGTTTTTAGTAATACATATCAATTATTAAAGAACAATATTGCAAACGGAGAAGGTTTTATAATCTATACACCGTAAATCAAATGATTAAACTCAAAAGTTTAATAGATTATCATAATATATCGATTGTTTTAGAAACAAATCGAGTTGAATTCAAGTTTTGCTATTAATATTTAGAGCTAAGACTTGTGTTTCTAGAAAGTATTTAAGCTTGAAATAGATATTATATGTTTATAAAATCATGTTTTAAGTGATAACAGTACCTAGCGTGTCAACATAACTATAGAATAGTAAATAGAAGATAATAGAACTATGATGAAATTAATCACTTGTAAAGAAGGTATGATATATATTTTAATGATATAATTATGTTAAGATAAAACACGTTACAGATGCAAATCAGTAACATGTCGAAACAACAAAATTACAAAAAAGAATTTTTGAAAAGATGTTGACAGACTTCGACAAACATGATATTATATAGAAGTTGCATGAGTGCAACAGAAGAAAATGGTCTTTGAAAATTGAACAGATTAAAATATAAAGTTAAGTAATAACCAGCAATTCTTTTTGAGAGTCAGCGAATAAATGAAACTT
>JBOFSX010000216.1:0-1230 GCA_051651765.1 Anaeroplasmataceae bacterium
AAATATCAGATGGATGTTTAAATAGATGTGCATACTGTGCTATACCTTTAATTAGAGGAAACTTAAAAAGTAGAGAAATGTTAGATATTTTAACCGAAGTTAAAACATATGTAGAACAAGGTGTATATGAAATTAATCTTATATCACAAGACACAACAAGATATGGTTATGACTTATATAAAAAAAATAGCTTAATAGATCTACTTAAACAAATAATTACTCTTAAAGGAAAATTTAAAATAAGACTATTATATTTATATCCAGATCAAATAGACTTAGAACTTATTAACTTTATAAAAGATAATCAAAATATAGTATTACCATATTTTGATATACCTATTCAACACTCCGAAGATAAAATACTTACTAAGATGTTTAGAAAAGGTGATAAAAAGCATTTACAATATATTATGAAAACTATTAGAGAACTAATACCTCATAGTATTATTAGAACTACTATCATAGTAGGATTTCCTTATGAAACAAAAGATGATGTAAATAACTTAATTGAATTTATGAAAGAAGTTAAATTTGATAGACTAGGTTGTTTTACATATTCAAAAGAAGAAGGTACTCACGCTCTAACTTATCCTGATACAATAAGTGAATCAGAAAAACTAGAAAGATATAATTTAGTAATGTCTACACAACAACAAATATCTTATGAATTAAATAAAGCTAAAGTAGGAAAAGTATACGAAGCTGTTATAGAAGAATATAGTGAAGAAGACTTTATGTACATCGCTAGAAGTTATGAATTTTCACCAGATGATATAGATGGATTTATATATGTAGCATCTTTAAGAGAACTTAAAGCTGGTGATGTAGTAAAGGTTAAAATACTAGACTTCGATAACTATACTTTAACAGGACAAGAAGAGGTCTAAATGAATATAAACATAGTATTATTTGAACCAGAAATACCACAAAATACAGGTAATATAATGAGAAGTTGTGTAGGCTTTAATGCTAAACTACACTTAATAGAACCATTTGGATTTAAACTAGATGATAAACATATGAAAAGAGCATCCCTTGATTACTTACAACATCTTGATTATAAAACATATCCTAATATAGAAGAGTTCTTTAAAACAAATAAAGGGTTATTCTTTTACTTAACTAGATACTCAGATAAATCTCCAGATCAATTACCAATAAATGTAGATACTAAAGAAGATGTATACTTTATATTTGGTAAAGAATCTACTGGTATTCCTTATGATATAT
>JBOFSX010000217.1:0-3905 GCA_051651765.1 Anaeroplasmataceae bacterium
ATTACATTAAAGTATTAATATATAATTAAAAAGAATTGTTTTAATAAATTGAATAACTTTTTGTTTGTTTTATTATTTAATTCTAATTAATTATCAAGTTATGCTAATTCATATTTATTAATTTTTAAAATTGTATTATGTAATTTAAAATTAAATTTATACATTGAAAAGGATTGGAGAAAGTATGAAAATTGTAGTTGATTGTAGATATTTGAATATGTCTGGTATTGGAAGATATCTTGATGGTGTACTTTCTAAATTTATTGAATATAATGAGCACGAGTTATATTTGTTAGGGAAAAAAAGCGAACTAACTAAAATATATCATAATGTAAATTTTATCGATTGTTCTTGCTCTCCATTTTCTATTAAAGGGCTATTTATCCCTACAAAAGAAATAAATAGTTGTGATTTATTTTTCACACCTAATTTTATAATTCCTTATAACATCAAAATTCCAATATACTCCGTTATACATGATTTAATATTTTTGGACTTAAAATGTTCTGTTAATTCAAAGATTGATTATTTAATTAAAAAGAAATTATTAAATAGAGCTGTTAAAAAAAGTAAAAAAATTTTTACAGTTTCAAATTTCACAAAAAAAAGAATCACATATCATTTTGGTGTAAAAACTGAATTAAAGGTTGTTGTTTCCTATAGCGGCTTAAATAAATCAATTATTGAATATAAACAAAATGAATTGATTGAAAAAAAAGATCAAATATTATTTGTTGGTAACATCAAAGAGCATAAAGGTATTTCTGATTTGATTTCGGCTATGAAGGACATTGACGTGTACAAGTTGATAATTGTAGGAGAAAAAGATAATTTTCGTACTAAAGCAAAAAAAATATTGTTTGAAAATGATGATAAAGTAATTTTTACTGGTAAAATTAATGACAATCAACTATATGATTTAATATCTTGTTCAAAATTTCTAATCCAACCTAGCAAATATGAAGGATTCGGATTACCTCCTCTTGAAGCTTTATATCTAAAAACAAAACCAATTATTTCGAATATTGATGTTTTTAAAGAAATTTATAATGATTGTGATGTTGTGTATTATGAATCTGGTAATATTGATGATTTAGTTGAAAAAATTAATAATGCAAATTATATAACTACTGTAAACTTTGATTCGATATCAAATTACAGTTTTGAATCTGTTTATAAAATTATTAATAATCAAATATTAATAGATTTTAATCAAGATGTAAAGGATAGTTAGTATTAAAACATATAATATAAATTATTATTTGCTTAGTACTATACTTGTTTTGTTTAATCAATCAATTTAATTTTTAATAATCTGATTTTATAAAATACTTCATAAGAATAAAATTAGTGAACCGTTATACAATGTTTTTTTGTGAAAAACTAATTAAAATAAAACACTTAGTTATATACTTAAAAGCTTAAAAAATATTAAGACTACATTTAATGTTATAGTACCGACTATTCATTAGGATATATCATTTGAATGAATTTTATTATAATCATCATGTACAAGCACATGCTGTTGTGTTTGAATGTTATTAGTATAAAATCTTTCATATTTTTCTCTACTATACCATCTTATATTAAAGAATTAGATATGTCGTTTTGAATTTATAAATAAGATATTATTATCTCAAATATTGAAACTAATTTTTATATTGTTAATATGGAGTAATTCTAATAAATATTAAATTTTTAGTTTTAAATTCTTAACAATATAAAACAAATAAACCAATTGACAATAAATAAATTTATTGAACTTTTAACTTCTACGAGTAGAAATCAAAATAATCCACTACTTGAGGAAAAAGCGATAAAACTTGCTTCTAAGCTCAAAAATTAATATATTAGAACTAACCATTTGATAGTAGTTTAGCGTTATAAATAATAAAGAAGAAAATTATGTTGAAAATAATAAATCATATTAATAATTTCTAGTGAGAATTTGCTGAAATAGTATTTTGTTTCATCAATATAATGATAGAAGTAAATATAAATACCTTATTTATATTTATATTAGATAACTTTATAACTTGAAAGAGCTTTAATGAATTTTATATGTCTAATTTTTGACCTATGTTAATTTTAATTCTTTAATTAATTTATCTAAAAATATTATCTACAATTTAAACAACTTAATTTTCTTGAAACGAATTTTTTAATATAATAGGAGTTTATAAAATGAAAAATACAAAAGAACAAATTATAGAATTAGTAAAAAAATATTATAAAGAACAACATATTAGTAAAGAATATCAATTAGGTGACAAAATCACTTATGCTGGTAGAATTTATGATGAAACTGAATTAGTTAATCTTATTGATAGTTCATTAGAATTTTGGTTAACAAGTGGTAGATATACAGATATTTTCGAAAAAAAATTGTCTGATTATTTAAAAATAAAATTACCTACAATTTTAGTTAATTCAGGATCATCTGCTAACTTATTAGCTTTCATGACATTGACTTCAGATAAGCTAGGTGAACGAAAAATATCTAGAGGTGATGAGGTAATTACTGTAGCTTGTGGTTTTCCTACCACAATTACGCCCATTATACAATATGGAGCAATACCTGTTTTTGTTGATATAACTATACCACAATATAATATTGATATATCAATGCTTAATAAAGCTTTATCAAATAGAACCAAAGCAGTTATGATTGCTCATACATTAGGTAATCCATTTAATTTATATGAAGTCAAAAAGTTTTGTAATGCAAATAATCTTTGGTTAATAGAGGATAATTGTGATGCTTTAGGTTCAACATATACCATAGATGGTGTTGTTAAACTAACGGGTACAATTGGCGATATCGGAACCTCTAGTTTTTATCCACCTCATCACATGACAATGGGTGAAGGAGGAGCTGTGTATACAAATAATCCTATTTTGCATAAAATTGCAAAATCGATGAGAGATTGGGGTAGAGATTGCGTATGTCCTTCTGGTGTAGATAATATTTGTAAAAACAGATTTAGTAAACAATATGGTGAATTACCACTTGGTTACGATCACAAATATACGTATTCTGAATTTGGTTATAATTTGAAAGTTACTGACATGCAAGCTTCAATTGGTTGTGCTCAACTTGATAAATTATCTAATTTTGTTCAAAAAAGAAAAGAAAATTGGAAATCACTTAGAAATAAATTGAACTCTCTTTCGGAATATTTAATTTTACCGGAGCCATTAGAAAATTCTGATCCTAGTTGGTTTGGATTTTTAATTACATGTAAAAATACGGATATTAGAAATAGACTAACAAAATATTTAGAAGAAAACAGTATTCAAACTAGAACTCTTTTTGCTGGAAATTTGATAAAACATCCTTGTTTTGATCAAATGAGAAAGAACAAGGAGGGTTTTAGAGTAGTTGGCAATTTAGAAAATACAGATATTGTTATGAACAATACATTTTGGATAGGAGTTTATCCTGGACTTAATGACGATATGATTTCCTATATCGCTAAACACTTTAAAGAGTTTTTCAAAACAATTGAATAATTGATTTGTTTTTCTAATTTAATTCAAACCTTTGCGTTGTGATAGTTACTATATTTTATTTATTAAGATTTACGCATTAGTTTGAATGAAAATGAATTTTTTTAGAGTCAATAGACTAGTATTATACATGTTTTTTTATTTTCTTGAAAATTCTTTTATCTTTTTGAAATTTAATAATGAGGTGTGTTATGAAAGTAGTGATTTTAGCAGGTGGATTTGGCACAAGAATTAGTGAAGAATCTCATTTAAAACCAAAACCAATGATAGAAATAGGAGATAAACCTATTTTATGGCATATAATGAAATCTTTTTCATCATATGGATACAATGACTTTATTATTCTTGCTGGGTATAAGCAGTATGTAATTAAAGAATATTTTAATAATTACTTT
>JBOFSX010000218.1:0-2206 GCA_051651765.1 Anaeroplasmataceae bacterium
AAGCGTAAAACATGATGAAGAGCATATAGATAAATTCTTAGAAGCATTTAGAAATTTTAAGGCTTAGTAAATATAATAAACAGATTGTGAGAAGAGTAATGTTATGATTACTATTCTCACAATTAATATAAGCCTTAATTAGAAGGAGAAATTATGAGAAAAGCAATTTTGCTAGTATGCTTTGGAACAGCAAATAAAGAGGCAATAGAAAATTGTATTGTTCCAATGGAAGAAGAAATAAGAAAAGAATTTAATAATAAATACTTGGTATTAAAAGCATTTACGTCAAAGATATTAATGAAAACACTAAAAGCTAAACATGGTATAACAGTTCCTAGAATAGATGAAGCACTATTTTTCTTAGCAAGTGAAGGCTATGAAGAAGTAGTAATACAACCACTACATGTTATGGCAGGATCAGAATATGAAGATATAAAAAACGTAATGGACACATATTCAAAATCATTTAGAGCCTTGAAAATAGGAAAAACGCTACTAGGTTTTAAAGAAAAAGAACTAGAAATAGCTTGTGATAGGTTTGTAGATGCAATAAGTAGTGAAGTACCAAAAGATAAAAATGTAGTGCTAGTTGGACATGGTTCAAAAAATGGATCAAACGAAAGCTACTATAAATTAGAAGAAAGATTTAAAGAACTAGGGTTTGATAAGCTACTGATTGGAACAATAGATGGAGATAGAAATGTAGATGTTATAATTTCAGAGTTAAAAGAAAAAGAAGTTCGTGAAACAATTATAATACCAATATTGATACTACCGGGAAACCACGCCAAAAAAGATATAGAAAGTGGAGAAAAATCTTGGGCACAGAAATTGAGAAATGAAGGTATTGAAGTAGAAGTTAATATGAAAGCATTGCTACAGTATGATAAGATACGAAGTGTTTATGTGGAAGAGATTAGGAGCTTAATAATATAGAATAAAGATATAAATAGATGTAACACTTTTAGATGGTAATTTAAAAATGTTACATCTGTTTTATTATATTAATTTAGAATTATAATTAGTGAACAGTATCATAAATAAAGGTATATTTAGAGTTGAGAGTTTATACTATTAGTTTTAAATAATTTTTATTTGTAAAATTATAAATAAAGTATATAATTTTTATTAAATAGGAATTTTGCATGAGGTGAGATATGGATATAGAAATTTCTTTTGAAGTCTCAGATGCTAAAGATTATGTAAGTCTAAGAATGAGATCAGGTATGGGGAATAAAAATTTAGAACGAAGTCATATAGCTTTACAAAACTCTAGATTTACAGTATCAATCTATGATAAAGAAAAATTAATTGCATTTGGAAGAATAGTTGGAGATGGCGGTATAACATATGTGGTAAGTGATATTATGGTAGATAAAAACTATCGTAGAAAAGGTTTAGCTAATATGATAATGAAACAGATAAATACTTACTTTGAAAAGAATACCTATAATGATAGTTATATATTTTTAATAGCAAATAATCCTGCAGATTTGTTATATAGTAAACATAAGTTTGAATATTTACAAGAAGATAAATGTGGTATGTTAAGAAATCAAAACAATGCTATTGAATGAATTTAATAGCAATCTCAGCTAATTGAGAAGCCCATTCTTCGGAACTACATCGGAAGCGGAGATGATTTCTAGGTAAAAGTAGTATGAAAAATAATTAGTTCAATTGCAATAGAGCTATAACTTTATAGTAGTTTTCGAAAAAGTTAAAGTCGTTAATGAAAGCAAATTCTTATATTGTAATAGAGATTGAGTAGGTGCTTTTTCGCTTTACCATTAACTTCTATGTGAATACCAAGAAACTTAATCTTGATAATTAACTTAGAAACAAAAAGCTATGAAAGATTAAAATATTATTTTAAACTTTCATAGCTCTTTTATTTTAGCTTTTATAAGGATTTAACATTAAAAACTTAGTCTAGGTAATTTAAAGTAATGGATTTTAGTATTATTGTACTTTGATTTTAAATAAATAATCCATATCATGAGTATCATCCCATTTTATACGAAAAGCATAATAGTACTCACCATTTTCTTTTGGTGCTTTTAAAGTATATTCATTTTTTGAATATTCAACATACTTATAATCAGTTGTTGGTAAGTTATCTTTAGCACTGATAGTATCATAAAATTCTATTTGATTAATAAAGACTTCTTTTATTCCATTTTCATAGCGAATATCAAATGATAAT
>JBOFSX010000219.1:0-1421 GCA_051651765.1 Anaeroplasmataceae bacterium
TTAGATGATTTAACAAAGAATGAGGATTTAATTATTTGCGGGTTATTACATGATGTGCAAGAGGATTGTGATGTTACTAATGATGAAATAAAATCATTATTTGGAGACAAGGTAGCGAGTATTGTAGATGAATTAACAACACCAGAATTTGATAAAACAATCATGACAAAACAAACAGTATTGTTGGCAAAAATGGTAAACATGTCGGAAGACGCATTTACAGTAAAACTTACTGATAGACTTGACAATGTGCAATACTTAAATACTGATTGCACTACAAGAGATGAACAAGCATTTATTAAAAAGTATTTTGAAGAAACTGTATTTTTAATGAAAGAATTACAGAAGCTTAGAAAAGATAGAACAAAATTACATAATGCTATTATTAGAATGATTGAAGCTCATCTTGACTATATTAGAATTAAATTCCTATGGTAATTAAAAAATAAAAATAATGGAGAGTGTACACTATGAAAAAATTATTTAACACATTTATATTTGAGAGATTTACAAAAAATAAATCAGTAAAAAGAGAGTTTACAGACGAAGATTACGCAATTGCAAATAATAACTTTACAGAATTTGTATCAAAAAAGTTAAAAGAAGCGAATCTAAAAAAAGAATTTTTAAAAGATAGTCCAAAATATGAATACATAAAAGATATAGATTTTGAAAAGGTGTTAATAGATTTTAGGCAGTTTGATTCTAATACTACTGGGAGTATTACTAGATACTATTACTTTAAGGTAAATGATGTTAAACAAAAGTTCTTAACAATTGAATATAATCCAATAGAGGAAAAGATAAAGGCATTTTCAAATAATTTAAGTAAAATAATGATTGACGTGATGTTCGAGATTCATGCAAAAATCGAATTAGATGAATTAAAACAATATTGTTACAATGCTAATTGTGAGATTGCAAATATAGAATGTTCATACTTATTACCATCAATTGTCTCTCTTAATGTGTATGATGAATATAATGTCGTGTCTGAAACTATTATTTTTTCATTCCATGATGGTATTTCATATAAAAATAGATGTCTTAAAATAAAGAAGTATATCAATGACAAAGTAATGACATGTAGAGAGTAATCTCTCTATGTGTCATGTAAATAATATTTGACTTATTGTAAACGTCATGATATAATATATATGTAAGAAAGCAAAGGGAGTGAGACAAATGAGAACGACAAACAGGATAGAATTAATGTATTATGCTAAAAGAATTGATTGTTTAAAAATTAAAGAAATTGGAAGTATTGATGGATATAATTCTGGTATATTTCATGAGCTTTGGAGAAAAGGATTTTTCGCAAAAATAATAACGTGGAAAACAGGAGATTATACTATGTTATTAGAGGGTGATGTCAAGAAGCTTCCTATGGGAGATTGTATTTCAGAAGCATTTTTTAAATT
>JBOFSX010000220.1:0-2605 GCA_051651765.1 Anaeroplasmataceae bacterium
ATTGATTCATCAGTAATTTTAATGTATTTAATTCTTTTATCAAAATTATCTTCTACTCTAAAGATTATACCTTTTTCTTCTAACGAAGAAAGTTTATGCATAATAGCAGGGAGAGTTACCCCAAATTCAATTGCTAAATTCGAAACTGTATAGCTTTGTTCTTTTAAATGTCCTAAGTATAAGAACCTTAAAATTCTTTGTTCCATCAAAGAAATTCCAGAAAGTTCATTTTGTACTGCGAATTTTTCAATCATTTTTTTATTAATTCTAGACATTTTAGAGTCAAGTTTTTCAACTTCTAGCATTTATATATCATCTCCTAACTTTACATGATAAAGTATATCATATAAACTTTATCTTGTAAAGTATTTTTAAAAAAACAAAATAAAAACGGTATTTACACCGTTTTATTTTTTCATTTTATTTTTTGACAAAGTAAACAACCAGTACACCAGCAGATAACAATGCTACTGAACCAATAATTACAGAAGCTATAATTGTAATATTATTAGATTTTTTAACAATTACCTCTTTTACCTCTTTGTGGATTAATAATGAGATATCCAACACATCACTTTCTCCATCAATTGTCATGCGAATTCTTCCTTGAAGATTTCCAATAGTATTAGTCGTTGAGTTTACTCTTGTTGGTTCAATGTACCAACTAATTTCAACCGATGGACCAATAAATTCTTGTATCATTTTGACTACATCATCGTTTGTAGTTGAATTATAGATATACCCTACCTCAACTACAAATTGAGAAATTTTAGATTTAACATCACTAAATGTTGCTACTCTCACATAATAATACGCTTCGTTATATTGGATATTATAATTTTCATTTATTATATTTAATGAAATTAAATATTTACCAGTCTTACTTAAATTAAGTGTATTAGAAAATAAGTTATATATGTCACTTTCGTCACTATAAATACTTCCTTTAGAAACAATTGCAGTGAATTTTACAGCTTGGTGATTTATAACGCTTTCTTTATCATGAATCGTAACAATAATATCATTTTTGTGAATAGTTACTGGAATGGCAATTATTTCGTTTTCTAAAATATAGTTTTCACTATCATACTTGATTTTTATTGTAAATGTATATTCACCTGCATATTTAAATACATTATTGAAATATTCAATACCCTGAACAAAATTATTGTTAGAAGTTAATTTAGAATAATTTATACTCACAACTTGGTCTAAATTATTAAAGTAGTATATTTTACTTAATTCAACGAAATCTAGATCAACTGAAACTGTAGCTATTTCTATATCAACAAAAATAGAATAAATAGTGTCATCTCTATAGTTAGACGACCATGTTAAAACAAACGTTACTTCATATCTTCCTACTTCACCAAAAGTATTTTCAATATATATAATAGATACCAAATCTTTATATTTACTTAATAGCTTGTTATAATTTATCTTAACTACTTGAGAAGCACCGTTATAATAATACGTTTCTTTTTCTAATGAAATATCACTATTATCAATAGAAATATTTGCAGGTAAAATCTCTGCGATTAAAGTAAACAGATTCGTTTTAAGTCTATAATTCAAATCATCATATTGAATAAAGATTTTTACAGAATACTTTCTAGCATTCGTTCCCTTATTACCTTCATATTTAGCATCATAAATAAAATATAAGTCAGGATTATTTAAAGCAAATTCTTTAAAATTTATTTTGAACTCTATCATTTCTCCAGTATAAATATAAGCATTCTCCCACTCTAATTTATTAGAATCAAGATCAACATATTTTTTTTCAATTTCTATTTCGAACAGATATTCTTTTGTAGTTAAAAGTACGTTACTATCAACCGTTAAAACAAATCTAATCGTATGTAATCCAGCTAATGTAAAGGAATTACTTAAATAAGTAATGCTTTCTACAAAGAAATATGAAGATTGAACTTTAGAAAAATCAATTTCTAAATTTTGAGACATTGTATTATATTCATATTTTTGTAAAGATGAAAAATGATCATTAGAAATAGATTCAATTTTTAAATAGTCAATATAGATATCTTTAGATATTGGTAATTGATTAAATACTACGTTTGGATTTTCACAAATTAAAGTAATTTGAACAGTATATGTTCCAACATCGATAACACCAACACTATCAACATAAAATGTAGAAATGTAGAAAAATTTTTGCTGTAAAGATTCAAGATCAATCAATAAACGTTGTAGAGAACCTGTATAAACAAAATCACTTGCCCATTCTATATCATCGCTAGTTATTTCGTTAGCTTTTACAACCAACTTTTCTACAGTGAATTCTTTAGTAATTGATTTGTTTAGAACTTCATAATTTGCAGACTCAGCATAAATAAATTCAATCAGAATACTATGTACTCCAGCTACTGTAACACTATTAGAGCCTTTAGGATACACAAATGAAGATATAAAATTAAATTCTGGATTTTCTAAGATGAATCTATCATAATCAATACGAGCAATTATAGCAGAACCAATATAGGTAACATTGTCTTCTTGCCATGATACTTGAGATTCATCTAAACGTTTCGATAATCTATTAATTGTCCAAACTTTAGTAATTTGATTAGATATTAACAGAACA
>JBOFSX010000221.1:0-2063 GCA_051651765.1 Anaeroplasmataceae bacterium
AATAATTTTTAAGGAGTGATTTATGATTGAGTTGAAAATTGCAAAAGATGTGTATAAGGAAAAAAAATCATCGGATAAAAGCCTAAATCCGATTAATGAATTTTCAGAAAAAGGCTGCTTATTTAGATTGTACGAGATAGACGGGGTGAAATATTTTGGAATCAGAGGCACAACTTCATTTGAAAATGTGTTTGATGATTTTAATATAGGTATGAATCAAATTCCAAGAATATATGTTTTAGCATATAGATTCTTAAAAGAAAATAATCTAATTAAATCAAAAGATTTGATAATCATTGGACATTCATTAGGTGGTTCAGTTGCGCAATATTTATGTTCAATATTAAAATGTAAAGGAGTTACGTTTAATGCATATGCAGATTCTGCATATAGCGACATTACTAATAAATATGAAGTTAGAAAAAACATTGAGAATTCATGCACAGTAGTTAATGCAATGACTATGTCAGAAGAAATTGTTAAAATTACTGACTGGAATGTAGACAAACTTTCCAAAATTAAACGTGTTATTAGTGTTAAACAAGATCCAGTTAAAACAGATGGATTACTATCGATATGGAAGAAAAAAGGACTTGTAAATGCTGTGATTGAAACAGCTATGTCTGCAAAAGAAAAAATAACAAATAAGCGTGGTGAGTATGATGTAGAGCTATTACCAACTCTTATAGAAATGATGTTAATTGAAAAAAAATATGATGTTGATGTTGTTAATTATGTTGTTATAAATGATAGTGTTGGAATGAGCAAGGAACATAGGGTTGGAAGAGTTATCAGAGTTGATGGAGTCTCTCACTCACTTGATGAATATGATAATTTAAAAATATAATATTAATGGAGGTTGTACATTGAAATTTGATAGTGATTTTGTTTTGAGTATATTTAAAAAATGTAGATATGAAGAAATAATTACTGAAAGCAATGATGAGATTCATGAGAGAACATATTATGAATTTGTATTTAAATATGATAATTTACACTACAAAACAACAATCCTTGAATTTTGGAGTGATAAAAATATTGAAATAATCGAGCATCCAATAATTGTAGAAAAAATTAAAAAAATTATACATATATGGGAGTTGGCAAAATAACATATCAGGAGAGTGATCTATATCGAAAGAACAATAACAAATATTGATAAACGTAAGATGGATGGTATAAAACATACTTACGAAAATTTAAAAGTATTACGCTTGCATAAAGAATATTCATCTAGTTTGTTTGAAGTTATGTTTTCTTATGCTGTTTTAGTATGTTATCCTACGTTTGACGAAGATAATGATTCTTTTAAAACATTTTTTTTAATAGCATATGCTTTAATAAGAGGAGAGCCTTGTACTAACGAGCAAAAAGAATTCTTTGAGTTTGATAAAATTGCCAATGAGTGTACACCTTTTTTTATGAAAGCATTTGCTGAGAATGCAATGATACCATTAGAAAGAATGAATTTAAGAAAGGCATATATTGATTATAAAGCTCATAACACAGAGAAAATCACAAAAGCAGACGAAGTCATTTTTGGTTTTTTTGACAAAATGTTTTTTATTGACGACAAAGATAATGGTCAAACGAAATATGATGGAAGAATTAAACTTCTCAGTTGTAATATACACGAAAAAATACTTGACTATTATTATATAGGTCCAACTAAAACATGGAATATTGAGAAATTAACAGGTGATATTGAAAAATATATTTATGGTAATAGTGAAGATATTTTAGAATTGTTAAATATTGTAAAACAGATGTATAAATATGCAGACGATAAATCTACACTTAAAATTGCTAAAGGTGCGAATATTGGTCTGGGTGTTGTTAACATTTATAACTCTATTAAAGGAATTGCAAAGATAAAAAAATCAAGCAATAATAATAAGGGATACTTTAATACGGCATTAGTTTCATTGACGAATAATTTATATCCGAATATCAATTATTTTAATAATCTGAATAGTATATATATGAATTGTGATAAGTATATTAAAGAACAATATAGATATTTTGCACCTGATAATAGTATGTTTGTTATTAGAGAGAATATG
>JBOFSX010000222.1:0-1834 GCA_051651765.1 Anaeroplasmataceae bacterium
TGATATGTATCTAGCCGAAGATATTTCATTTGAATTATATTATTTTGTAGGAGAAGATATAAAAACACCAATAAGTTTATTACAACATTACGATGCAGATACCGACAATGATTTTTTAAGAAAAATTATTATGAATAATAATGTGATATTGCTGTCAGAAGAAGCAACTATATTATACACATCAGAGTATTTAAATAAAAGATACTTTGAACTATCACCTTTAAAAACAATATCAAATAAAAAGTTCATAATCAATTATGATTCGTTTACTGATAATAATGAAACTCTTGAATTGATATTTAAAGCATTTTCACAAATGGAATCAACTCCATATATTTATAGTGAAAAATATACATCATCTGAAGCAGTATCATTATTTGGATGTACTAATACATATGGAATTAAGATTAGTGAGAATATGATTTTTTCAAGTGAACAATGGTATGTGATTGGAGCAACAATCGATGAAAGAACAATCCTTATAGATTTTTCTTCAAAGTTTGATATGTTAAAATCAATACAATCAAAATTACTTATATCGGAATCTGTAATTAATAAAATGAGTTTCGTTAGAGAACACGACCAGTGGAGAATTGATTGTGAAGGTATTGATGACAATAGGTCAGATAATAGATATACTCGTGAGTGTTCTGGTAAATTTATAAGGCATTTTGAATCAGATATAATTAGGACTAAAACGGTTGATTTAAATGACATATTCCCAGGAGCGGTGATTTTTGATGAGTAAGATACTGATATTATGTGAAGCTTCATTTTTAAACAATAGTAGTGGAATTAATACGTTTATAAACCACTTGACAACAATGTTATCTACAGACGAAAAATATTCTGTACATTTAATAGTTGATACAAATAAATCTTTTAGTACAAAAGATATATTTATAAATAAAAATATAACTATCCACATTGGAAACAGAAATCCATTATGTAAAACTGAAACTATGGATGGTCAATATGAGATAGTTAGAGAGTTCAAGAGAATAATTTTTGGGAAGTTCGATAAAGATGACGAGATTATATTTTTAGCAAATTCCTTTCCTACAACAATTGCACTAGTCAATTTAAGTAAAGAATTTTTAAATTCAAAGTTTTACTCATACACTCATGTTGGAGATGTTATATCTTCAAATATTGATAATTATGATTTTGAAACAAAAATTATTTCTGAATATAGAAATGCCTTAAAAAACTCGTCTATAATTTCGATAAGTCAAACATCATGTACGGCAAATGAATTGTCTAAAATAATAGATAAGCCTGTTTTAGTAGCACCAGAACCTATATACATATATGATGAAATAGATATAGATATAAAAGATGATTCGATTTTAATTATATGTTCTAACTATAAAAGAAAACGATTTGATATAATGCTTAAATTCGTTGGGTTAATGAAAAAACCAGTTAAAATATTATGTGGCAATGAAAATGGTTTTTATGATATTAAAAATTTACTCATTAAACATAATATTACCGAATATACAATAGTAGAAGATATAGATAATTATAATATTGGAATCCATATATCTATGTCAAAAATGTTACTACACTTTTCAGATATAGAGGTTTGTCCATATAGTATTATTGAGTCTGCTTCAAAAATACCATGTTTAATAAATTCCAATTCAGAATGGGGTAAAAATTTCCCAGACGATATAGTTGAGAAAGTCGATTACAATGATGAAGAAGCAGTTATGTTAAAGCTTAATCAAATCTTCTCAAATAAAATTGTTGCAAAATTTAATTTGCAAAATTATATTATTAATACAAAAAAAATATGGGATAATATATTTAGCGATACACTATAGTGTAT
>JBOFSX010000223.1:0-3306 GCA_051651765.1 Anaeroplasmataceae bacterium
ATTAAAATATTCAAAAAAGAAATAAATCCTATTACTGCTTTGCCTTTTGCAATTCAAGATGTTAAAATTGAAACATATAAAAAACCTATTTTAGACAAAATAAAACAATTAGAATTGGAGGATAAAAAAAATGAAACCAATAATATTTAATTTAGACATACAAGAAGATAGTTATGAAAGTTGCGACTTAATGCAAGGGTATGACTATAATATACAATTTAATATAACAGATGGATATACTACTTTAGATTTAACAGGTGTATCTATTCAAATTCAAATGCAAAAAGCGGACCATAAATTTATAATTCAAACTGAAAAAATAACAGTTGTAAATAATATTATAAATGTTGCAATAGATAAAGACCTGACTAGAGTTAACGGAAAAGGAAAATTACAAGTTGTTTTATCTAAAGATAATAGAACATTTGGAAGTTGGGTAGTCAAATGTAATATTAAAGCAAATGCTATAAATAACAATGATGGTCAAACTGAAAATAAAGTTACTATAACCGAAGCTTTAACTAATAAAGTTACAGAGGCAAATAATGCAAAAGTTGAATTAGATAAAAGTATCGCAAATGGTGATATTGAAAAAATGAGAATTGATATAGATAAAAATAGTGCATCATTGGAAGATATTAAGAATTTTCAATATGTTAGTTATTTTGACTTTGGTGCAAATGGTAACGGAATAACTGATGATACTGAAAGTATATATAATACTCATATATGGGCTAATGAAAATAATATACCTGTAAGAAATCAAAATGGAATTTTCAAACTAGACACTACTAAAATAATACCTGTTAAAACAAATTGTTATTTATATGGTACAAAGTTTATTATTAATGAAGCTAAAAATATTTATTTTGAAATAAAATCTTTAAAATCAAAAATTGTTTTGGATAATGCAACCTATTCCAATAAATTTATTAAAAACACTAACTCAATAGCAAGTTTATCAAGCTACTCAAACTCATATTTATATTTTGAGGATATAAATACTAGAGTAGGAAAGAGATATGGTACAACACAAACATTTTCACTTCAAGATTTTGTTGTTATTGGTGATGGAGGAAAGATTGTTGGGGATATAATACACGATATATTATCGCCTACACTAATAGAGGTTTATCCATTTGATGATAATAATTTAGAATTTAATGGAGCAACTTTTGATTTAATTTGTGAAGGTTCACCGATTATAGATTATGGAATAGGTGGTTTATTAATAACAAGAAGTAATGTAACTGTAAATGATGTTATTATGACTCCTTTACACAACTCGCTACATTCAAGTGGTTCAATTTATTTTGGAAAATGTGCTAACATAACTGTTACAAATTCTACATTTAGACCTAGAGTACCAAAGTTATCAACTAGTGGAAGTTATGGAATAGGTGGAGAAAAAGTTATAAATTTAAATTTTATTAACTGCAATGGAGAAAGTACATCAATAGCAGGTGGAACTACTAATTATTGGGGTGTTATGGGTACAAATCTTATAAAAAATATGACAATATATAATTGTAACTTTAATAGAGTAGATTGTCATTTTCAAGCTTATGATATTAAGATAAATAATTCAATAATAGGAAACCGAGGTATTACTGTATGCGGTGGTGGAAATCTTGAATTAACAAATAGTTCTATAACATCTCTTGATATAATAACTCTTAGAAGTGATTATGGTGCAAGATGGGACGGAGATATAATAATAGACAATATCTACTGGACTCCTTTTTCAGACAACAATATATCTATAATAAATTCAACTCCTAATGGTGATGGAACTTATGATTTTGGTTATGAACTTACTATTGGTAAAAATATAAGCATTTCTAATATAAAAATGTATCAATTATTCCAAGGAACAGAAGTTATACCAATAATAAGAACATTTGATAACGATACGTTTAATGGTAACTATTATTTCCCTTACAACTTAAATATTAGAAACTTATCTTTTATCAATAGATATAATTTAAGAGGTTATGTATTCTCAAATAATACACAAATTTACAAACTACTAAGTAAAAGTACACATAGTTATACTAGTCCAATAACAATGACAACTAATTGCAACATAACATTAGATAACGTTACTTTGTATGATTTTAAACAGAGCAATCCTTTATCTTCGGGATTACAAAATGTAGGACATTTTATAATAGATAAATGTGTAAATGATAATATATATACTTCAAACAGTCAAATATGTCCTAAAATAACATTAAGAAATCTAGAAGGACTAACCATAAAACCTAGAGGATTAAGATGTATAATTAACATAGATAATTGCAACATATTGTTCATAGACTGTTATGGAGTTAATTTGCATACTACAAGTAACATTTGTAATTACACAAAAATAAACAATAGCGAGATTAGACCTACGTTATCAGAGGGTGCATATTCAACAATTACTAATAGATATAGCTTGTTTATAACAGGAGAAATAAATAACACAAAATTATATCCAATATTTACAACCATATATAAAAATGATTTGAATTGTTATAAATATCTAATAGATACTACTAATAGAAGAATTGGGAAGTTAGATGTTTTCAATATATCTACTTCAAATGTATCACTTAAACAATTTGACCTAGTTACATTAGCTTTAAATGATACAGATATTGAAAATGTTTTTAAAAATAATAACAACACTAGATATAGCAAATTGTATGGAACAACTGCTAACAGGCAACACAATGATTTAGTGCCTTATTGGTATTTTGATACCACAATATCAAAACCAGTTTGTTGGAATGGTGCTAGTTGGTATATTCCAACATAGAACACAATAGACCAATATTACGAACTAACAAAATAAATTAGAAGAGATTAAAACCTCTTCTTTTTTTTACTTAATTATGGTAAAATAAAGGTAAAAGAAAGGAAGTGTGGAAATGTTAATTGAAAGATTTATAAATGAAAATAAATATAGCATAAAATGCCCTTATTCAATGACACCTAAAGGAATTTGTATTCATAATACTGCAAATGATGCTAGTGCATCTAATGAAGTTAGTTATATGGGTAATAACAACGAAGAGGTTAGCTATCATATTGCTATTGATGATATAGAATCTATACAAGCTATACCTTTTAATAGAAATACTTGGCATAGCGGTGATGGTGGAAACGGGCAAGGCAACAGGAATTATATATCAATTGAAATATGTTACAGTAAAAGTGGTGGTGAAAGATTTACAAAGGCAGAATCTAGGGCGGTAAAAGAAGTTGCGGACCTTTGCAGAAAATTCGGATTTACAGTAGACAATATAAAAGCACATAGAG
>JBOFSX010000224.1:0-5154 GCA_051651765.1 Anaeroplasmataceae bacterium
TTACCAATAGTTTTAAGTTGGTCGACTGCTGCAGGTCTATAAATATCTGCAGCAATTAGTAAAGGCTTCTTGTTGAATTTTTTTCTATAGAATGCTGCCATTTTACCTACAGATGTAGTTTTCCCCGCCCCTTGTAAAACAACAGCCATTATTACAGTTATTCCATTGTTTTTAAATTTTAGTTCAACGTTCTCACTACCTAAAATTTTTCTTAATTCTTCTCTGATAATTTTAACTACTTGTTGTCCAGGATTTAATCCTTTTAAAATACTTTCACCAAGAGCTTGTTCTTTTACATTATTTAAAAAAGATTTCACAACCTTAAAATTAACATCAGCTTCCAATAAAGATAAACGTACTTCACGTAACATTTCATCAATATCAGCTTCATTTAATTTGCCGCGTCCTGTGACACGTCTAACAGCCATTTGTAAACGACTACTTAATCCTTCAAAAGCCATAACTATACCTCTACAATTTCTTTAATCATATTTAAAGCATCTGCTTTATTATCATTTATAATTTTTAAAATATTATCTGTCTTATTTTTAATATGAAGTTTAGATTCATAATCTTCAAGAATAATTTCTGTTTTTTTTAACTGGTCAAAAATAGCATTTCTACTTACATTAAAATTCTCAGAGATTTCTTGAAATGAATAATCTGAAAAATAATATAATTTAAAATATTCTCTTTGCTTTTCAGTTAATAAAGAACCATATATTTCAAACAGATCAATAAGATCTTCTCTTTTTTTGATATCCATCATAATTACTCAAAAAAATCAGAAAATAACCCATATAGATATTGTTCAATATCAAATGGCTCTAAATCGTCAATTTTTTCTCCTAATCCTATATATTTAATTGGTAGTCCCATTTCATCTCTAATTGCTAAAACTATACCACCTTTGGCAGTACCATCTAATTTAGTTAATACAACACCACTTACATTAGTAGCTTCATTAAAGGCTTTTGCTTGAGACAAACCATTTTGTCCAGTTGTTGCATCTATAACTAATAAAGTTTCATGTGGAGCATTAGGACAGTTAGTTTCAATAACTCTTTTAATCTTATTTAACTCATTCATTAGATTAACTTTGTTTTGAAGTCTACCAGCAGTATCACATAGAAGAATATCATAGTTTTCTTCCTTAGCTTTAACACAAGCATCGAAAATAACACTCGAAGGATCACTTCCTGATTCTTTAGTTACAATATCTACACCGATTCTATTACTCCAAACTTTTAATTGTTCTATAGCTCCCGCTCTAAATGTATCTCCCGCAGCTAGTAATATTTTTTTTCCTTTTTGTTTAAATTCATTAGCAATTTTAGCAATTGTAGTTGTTTTACCAACTCCATTGACACCAACAAATAAAACAACAGTTAAACCTTCATTATTCATATTTAAATTGGAATTAACTACTTCACCTTTAAGATAAATTTCAAACATTTTATCAATAATAATTTCTTGAAGCAAAGTAGCATCAGTGATTTTTTTAAGATTAACTTCATCTTTAATTTGATCAATAAATTTAACAACTGTATTTACACCAATATCAGATGCTATAAATATTTCTTCCAAATTATCGTATAAATCTTCATCTATTTTAGTACTACTATTCAATATATCTTTTAAAGATGATAATACACTCTCACGAGTCTTATGTAGTCCCATCTTGTATTTACTATTTTTAGATTTGTCTTTTGATTTAAATAATCCAAAAAATGCCATAATATCACTCCTGTCATCATTTAAAATTATATCATATAATTAAAAACAATTAAACATATAAGCAAGTAGAAATTTAATTAAAAAAAGCACAACAAGTTTGAATGTTGTGCTTACTAATTATTTAATATTTGTATTACATTCTGCATTAGAACATTTGATAACTTCTTCATTATTTTTAGTCATAATACTATTACATTCTTTGCAATTTTCAAGTTGAGGTTCTTCATTATAAATATTTTTACATTTAGGAAAATTATCACAAGCATAAAAATGGTTCCCTGCATTTTTCCCTCTTGAAGCTAATTTTTTTTGTAAATGACCTTTATTACATTTAGGACACATGATAGGTTCATACATATCTCTATTAGGATCATCACATTTAATAGAACAATATTTGTTATTATCGCTATCAACTAAAACAATAGATCCACATTTAGGACAAGTTTCATCTAATGGTCTGTCGTTGTATATAGTCTTACATTTTGGATAGCTGTCACATGAATAAAATATAGATCCTATATTTTTTCCACTTTTTGCTTTTTTAGCAATTAGATGACCTGTTTTACATTTTGGACATAAAACTGGACTGTAAGCTAAAGAAGCAATATCATCATCTTCTTTAATATATTTACAAGAAGGATAATTACTACAACTTTCAAATACACCGTATTTAGATTTTCTAAAAACCATGTTAGAACCACATGAAGGGCATATTTCTCCTGTTTCTTCGCATTCTTTTTTTTCCATATTTTCTGTTGCATAATTAAAGATTGGTTCAAACTTACTATAGAACAATTTTAGTTCTTGAACATTTTCGACTAAACCTTTAGATATATCATCTAATTTACTTTCCATATTTGAAGTGTATTCAACATTAAAAATTTGTTTGAAAAATTCATCAAGTTTTTTTGTTGTTTCAATACCTTGTTCTGTTGGATGAATCTTTTTTCCTTCAAATACAATGTAGTCTCTATCTTGTAATGTAGACATAATTTGTGAATATGTAGAAGGTCTACCAATACCTAATTCTTCCATTTCTTTAATTAAAGTTGCTTCAGTAAATCTTGATTTAGGTTTAGTAAATAGTTCTAACATAACATTTTCATTACAAGTAACGATTTCACCGATTTTAAAGTTTGGTATTAATTTATTTTTATCGTCTTCATCTAAACCATATACTTTTAAATAACCATCAAATTTAAGTGATTGTCCTGTAATTTTGAATATTGAATCATTATTTTTAAATTGAACTTTAGTTTTGTCAAATAAACTAGGCGCCATTAAAGAAGCTATAGTTCTTTCATAAACAAGTTTATATAATTTGAATTCATCAGGTTTTAGATTAGATTTTACGCTATCAGGTGTTCTAAATATACTAGTCGGTCTAATCGCTTCATGCGCTTGTTGGGCAAGAGCTTGTTTTTTTTCTTTTCTCTTACCTAAGTATTCATTACCAAATTCTTTTTCAATAAAAGCGTTAGCTTCATTTACAAAAACATCTGATAAATGTGTAGAATCAGTTCTCATGTATGTGATAAGACCAACAGTTTCAACCCCTAAATCTATACCTTCATATAGTTTTTGAGCAATGCTCATTGTTCTTTTTGAATTAAAATTTAATTTATTAGATGAATCTTGTTGAAGTGTTGATGTGGTAAATGGAGGTTTACTTTCATTTTTGGAAGGTTTTGTTTGAATATCTATACACTCATAATTTTTAGATAACGAATTATATATCTCTTTAGCATAAGATTCAGATTCAACCCTTTTCGAATCGTTTTTATACGATTCAAATAGTAATTTATAGTCATCAAACAAAGCTTCAAATTCAAAATACTGTACTGGTACAAAACTTTGAATTTCTTCTTCTAACTTAACAACTTGCCCTAACGCTACACTTTGTACTCTACCAGCACTTTTACTTTTAATTTTTTTTTGAAGTAAAGATGAAACTTTAAAGCCTATAATACGGTCTAACATTCTTCTAGTTTCTTGACTTTTAACTAGATTCATATCTATTTTTCTAGGATTGTTATATGCATTTAAAACGGCATCTTTAGTAACTTCATTAAATACTATTCTATTATTATCGTTTATATCAAGTTCTAGAATGATTGCAAGATGATATGCTATTGCCTCACCTTCGCGGTCTGGATCGGTAGCAAGAAAAACTTTATTGCCTTTACACTCTTTTTTTAATGTATTAACAACCGCTTCTTTGTCCTTACTAATAACGTAATCTGGTTTAAAATCATTTTCTATATCTATCCCTAATCCGCCTTTACCTTTTACAGAAAGATCTCTAAAATGTCCATAAGAAGAGATTACTTTAAAATCTTTTCCCATATATTTTTCTATAACTTTTGTTTTAGCTGGTGATTCTACTATTATTACATTCTTCATAAATAACCTCCTATTATTTAACAAATATATCAAATCAATAAAATTGTCAACAAAATTGCTGTAATTATAGGTATATCATATAATTAATAGATTTTCGATTGTTTTTTTTACTAAAAAAGAAAATCAATTAAGATTTTCTTTTTTAAAATTCAAATTTAATTTGTTTATCAGTCTTTACAAAATAATCACTTACTGGTTTAAATGATTTTCTATGTATTTCACAAGGGCCAAATTTATCTAAAGATTTTTTATGAAAATCAGTCAAATAACCTTTATGTCGCGCAAACCCATAATTAGGAAATTTAAGATCCATTTTTTTCATATATTCATCTCTAGTGACCTTAGCAATAATACTAGCAGCTGCTATACTAGCTGACTTAGAATCACCTTTGATTATAGAGTCATGTGGTATTTCTAATTGTACTAATGGCATAGCATCTATTAAGCAATAATCTGGCTTAACCTTCAATGAATTAATTGCTTTTAGCATTGCTTTTATTGTAGCTTGATAAATATTAGTATCATCTATTTCATCTTCATAAATAAATATTGTTGAAATAGCTAAAGCATTTTTAACTATTTCTTTATATAGTGACTCTCTTTTAGTTTCCGATAACTGTTTAGAATCATTAACACCATTCAATCGATAATCATAAGGCATTATAACTGCTGATACAACTAAAGGTCCTGCGATAGGTCCTCTTCCTACTTCATCGACTCCACATATGTTGCTATAACCATTATCAAATAAATCTTCTTCTATTGAATATAAATTATTACAATCTGTCAAAAGTCATCGCTCCTAATTTTAAAGTTCTAATATCATTAATGATTAACTTAAAAACTCTTTCATAATCAATCATTTCTTTTTTTAATAGACATCCTCTTTTTTTACCTATAAAGTCTACAACATTAAGTATATTGGTTGTATCAATTGTAGATAAGTCTATGTCATATCTTTTTTCTAAAAACTTTGGATATAACTTGATTAGATATTCAATAGCTTTCATACTA
>JBOFSX010000225.1:0-3976 GCA_051651765.1 Anaeroplasmataceae bacterium
TTAAGAGATTATATGTTTATTAAAAATGATTCATCTTATAAACTTAACAGTAAAATAGTAGGTATGAGTGCTTATGATATAGCATCTAATGCAGGATTTAGTATACCGAAAGATACTAGTATTATTTTAGTTGAGTGTAAAGATATGAGTTATGATGAACCTTTTAGTATTGAAAAATTATCTCCTGTTTTAGCTATATATAAATCGAGTGATTCTGTTGAAGGCTTAGAACTAGCAAGAAAATGTGTTCATTTAGATGGACTAGGACATTCAGCAGTTATTCATACTAAAGATAAAGAATTAGTCAAAAAATTTACTGAATACATCGATGTAATCAGAGTTATATGGAATAGTCCATCAACTTTTGGTGGTATAGGTAATGTTTATAATTCATTTATACCATCACTAACACTTGGTTGTGCTAGCTATGGTAAAAACTCTACAGGTGATAATGTTAATGTAGTTAATTTGCTTAACATTAAGCAAATTGGTAAAAGGAGAAATAATATGCAATGGTTTAAAGTTCCATCAAAAATATATTTTGAAGAAAACTCAATTGAATACTTAAGTCAAATGAAAGATATCAATAAAGTATTTATTGTTACTGATAGACAAATGGTGGACTTAGGTTTTGTTCATAAAATAACAGAACAATTAAGATTAAATTCAAGACAAATTACATTTCATCTTTTTACTGATGTTGAATCAGATCCATCTATTCAAACAATCAAAAAAGGTGTTGAATTAATGCAGTCATTTAAACCGGATACAATTATAGCTTTAGGTGGAGGTTCGCCTATGGATGCTGCTAAGGGTATGTGGTTATTTTATGAAAATCCAGAAGTAGATTTTAAAGATCTTAAACAAAAGTTTATTGATATTAGAAAAAGAGCATTTAAATATCCTGAATTAGGAAAACAAGCTAAATTAGTATGTATTCCTACAACTTCAGGTACAGGTAGTGAAGTAACTCCTTTTACTGTAATTACAGATCAATCTGATAATTCAAAATATCCTTTAGCTGATTATTCATTAACTCCTACAATAGCTATTATAGATCCTCAGTTTACATATAGTCTTCCGGCTAAAATAGTAGCTGATACAGGAATGGATGTACTTACACATGCTGTTGAAGCATATGTAAGTATACTTGCTAATGACTATACAGATGCTTTATGTATTAAAGCTATTGATATGGTATTTAAATACTTAAAAAGAAGCTATACTGATAAGAATGATTTAGAAGCTAAAGAAAAGATGCATAATGCATCATGTTTAGCTGGTATGGCATTTGCTAATGCATTTTTAGGTGTAAATCATGCTATAGCTCATAATATTGGGGCTTTATATCATGTACCTCATGGAAGAGCAAACTCAATTTTACTTCCTCATGTAATTAGATATAACGCTATTAAACCATCTAAGATTTCTACATGGCCTAAATATAACTTTTTTAAGGCTGATGAGAAATATGCAGACCTTGCAAGACTTATTGGTTTAGAATTTAAAACTAATCTAGAGGGAGCAAATAAGTTTGCTGATGCAGTAAGTGAATTAGCTATAAGTATAGGATTAAGTAAATCATTTAAAGAAGAAAAAATAGATGAAGCTGATTATAATTCAAATATTGAGAAAATAGCATATCTTGCTTATGAAGATCAATGTAGTCCAGCTAATCCTAAAGTACCTATGGTAGAAGATATTAAAGAAATATTAAGAAAAGCCTACAAAACTGAATAAGTATTAAAAAAGGTCATAATTGGTTTTATAATATCAATTATGACCTTTTATCTTATAATTTATAGTATTAAAAACGGATAATCTGTTTTTAATGTGCGATTTCGTTGACTTTTTGCAGTATTTATTATATAAATAAAGAGAATGAGGTGTTTTTATGAATGATTTTTCAATAAAAATTTTAAATATAAAAGTAAAAGGTTTAAAGATGTTTGAAAATGATTTAGAATTAAAGTTTCTTACAGAACAAAGAATGTCTACAAATTCTAGAGAGTCAGTAACAAATATTTTTAAAAACTTTTATATCAATAATGTATGTGCTTTTACTGGACTAAATGCATCTGGTAAAACATTAACATTAAAATTGATAACTTTTGTTATTGATATGATAGATAGTAAAAAAATAAATGAATCATCAAATAAAAAAGTACTAATTGATATATGTTTAGGTGAATCTTGTACTTTTGAAGTTATATTTAAGCAAAATGAAAAATCAATAGTTAAGTTGGTTTCTACAATAAAGAAAAGTTTTTCAGAAAATGCAGGAAATGAAGAATACTATTTTGATGAAGAATATTATTCTGTTAAACCAATATCTTCTATTAAGGCTAAAAAAGATATTTTTGATTTTGATAATCTTCCGAAAATTTATAGAAAAAAAGATGAAATGTATTTACAGAATGATGTAAGTTTTATTGGCGGTTTAAATAAATTGGTTAACAAAAAAATAAAATACATAGATTTGTTAATAAATACTAATCTGGCAGCTTATATTTTCTCCCTTTTTCCAACTCAAATATTACGTTTTTTAGATCCATCTATTGAGTATATAAGTACAAATTTAGTGAATGAAGTGAAAGTTTATAAGTTG
Organism: Anaeroplasmataceae bacterium; assembly: GCA_051651765.1. GTDB lineage: Bacteria > Bacillota_I > Bacilli_A > Acholeplasmatales > Anaeroplasmataceae > JBOFSX01. The sequence continues at coordinate 2,609 of JBOFSX010000225.1, forward strand.
AAATTTTTCACAAAAAACGAGATTACTTTAACAAAAGATGAGTTAACTACTTATTTATCAACTGGAACAACAAAGGGTATTGATATATTTTTAATGGCTTTGTATGTATTATCTGAAGGTGGATATTATATAATAGATGAAATTGAGAGCAATTTGAATAAAGAGATAGTATCTACCTTAATAAGATTTTTTAATGATAGCACTATCAACAAGAAAGGTGCAGTATTAATTTTTTCCACTCATTATGTTGAAATCATAGATATACTTGAAAGAAACGACTCAATTTTTGTTACAACAAATAAACAAGGCATCAAGATTACAAATTTAAATACTTTAATTAATCGCAATGATTATAAAAGAAGCGATTTATTACAAAATGGCACAATTGAAAATACTTCTCCCTCATATTCTACTTATTTAGATTTAAAGAAATATTTTTCATCAATTGTAAGTAATGATCGATAAGGATTTAAATTATATTGCTGTTTTATGCGAAGGGGGAGCGGAAGACACAATTATAAACATTTTGTTAGAAAATAATTTATTAACGTTTTCAATGGAAGACATGTTAGAAAATAGAACGATACGTGAAAGATCAGCTGATAGATTTGTTAATAACTACCTTAAAAAAACATTAAACAAAAAAGTTATAGTTTTAAGGGTTTTAGATTCTAAAAAAGAAAATTTTAATTTTGATAAACATGAGGCTTATAAACATAAAATTCAAGGTGTAATTAATATTATTACTGCACCTGAAATTGAGATACTTATTATTATTTCAGAGGATCGTTATAATGATTATAAAAATAAATATAATTCTAAAAGACCTTCTAGATACTGTACTGAAGTATTAAAATTTAAAAACTGCAAGAGTGTTGATTTTGTTAAAAAATATTTTTCAAATACAAGTAAACTTTTAAACGCTTTGAAATTATACAATCAATATTGTATAAATTCTAGTAACGAATATGGAATTTTTCACTTACTAAAAGAAGAGTATAAAAAATAACAATATATCCAAATTTAGTGTTTTAAAGATTTTAAAATATTGACAAAACATAACTTTTACTTTATTATTTTACATATAAGATGTTGAATTGAAGAGTAGTACTATTATATTTTATAGAGATAACATGGTTGGTGAAAATGTTAATTGTAATAGTTATGAAAGTAGTCAAGGAGTCATATTTATGAAATTACTATATAAGTAAGAGTAGTTAATATCGGTTAATCGCGTTATAGATATTTGAGTGCTAGAATTATTCTAGAATTAAGGTGGTACCGCGTTTATGACGTCCTTTATATATAAGGACGTTTTTTTTATTTTTAGGAGGATTTATGAAAGAATTAAAATTAAAGTATGAACAT
>JBOFSX010000226.1:0-1658 GCA_051651765.1 Anaeroplasmataceae bacterium
CATATATTGTGCTGCCCTATACATAATTGATGGCATACTGATAGAATTTGATTGCTCAGCATTCTGCATGTTATTACTAATAATTGAAGAAAATGCATTTGTAGCCATCCTGTAAATATATCCTGTAGATAAGTCATAATCAGCACCAAGATACATTCTCATAAGTTTAATATTTGTAGTAATAAAGTCTATACTTTTTCCAATACAGTTAGCTATAACTTCATCTAAATTATAATCAGTGACATAAATTGTTTCTGTTTGAATGTGAAAATGCATCTGGAATATTACACCAGAATATTCAGCTATTGTTTTATCAAGTTCAGATAAGAAATTACAGGAATGAAAATTACTATACAAACCTTCTAATGACATTAACTTATAATACATACAAAGATACATAGCGAATATATATTTTTTATACTGATTTTTAATATCTGTGAATTTTAATCCAGCTAAATTATAATTTCTATTGTACATTTTCATACCATCTTCGAAATAATAGTAATTACGAGAAAACCAATGGTTAGTTTTACTCATTTTTGAACTTGATGGCATGTCATATATTGATGCACTTGATGGGTCTTTGAATTTATCAAATAAACTTTGACAATCAGAATAATTTACAAGAAAAGCGTCGTCGGGTTTAAAAAATAAATATAGTAATGCTTTATTATGCCATGCAAATGATGCTAAGTTTTTGATAGATGGACTATTTAAAATACCAGTATGAAGTTCAGTACGAACATGATCTATTGCATCTCTCATTTCATCACTAATATACTGCACATTATTCATTGTAATCAGTAGATTGTCTATCACTGATAGTGAATTGTTTAAATTAGAATTTGGCGTACCTAATTCAGTATAAAGAGTATATATGTATGGCAACATTTGACTATAACTAACTGCTGATGCTAGATTCAGCTGATCTATTATTGCTTTTGTCACAAGCAATGAATTACCTTTATTCCATAATTCACTAGCAAGTAATGTAACTACATCATGCATACCTCTTGATATTAGCATAAAAATACCTCCTATTATTATTACAAGTATGTGTGAAATAGTTTGTAAATTTTAGTTAATATTAATACGTCTCGTATAATCTTCGATATATTTATTACATTTTTGATAATAAATATCATCTTTTTTCCCCGAACAGCCATTAAAATACAAACAATTAAAACAACATACAAATAGTTTTAAATATTCAAAATCATTCGTTTTAGTCATCAAGTTCCTCCTACATTGTCAATATCACAATTAAAGTATATCATAAGAATAAAAATATTGTCAATTATATTTTGTCATTTGAGCATTAACATATTCAAAATATTCACCTTCGAGATTTAAAAATGAATTGTGTTCATCTATTATAGATAAAAGAGCGTTATGTTCCTCTAATACATGTCTAATTCTTGACAATATTAATTTACTAATTTTTAATCTATCGCCAGATTCTTCAATCACATTTATTTCACTGACCTTTAATATTGCGTATAAATCCCTTGAAAAGCAAGTTATCTCTCGTCTTTCTATTTTAATATAATATTTTATTGTGTTTATTTCATGTTGAGGCATTATTTTTGAGTATGTTTTAAGCATATATTTTTGATGTTTAATATGTTCAAGGATAGAATGTTCAATTTCATAAGGAG
>JBOFSX010000227.1:0-7410 GCA_051651765.1 Anaeroplasmataceae bacterium
ATTAGAGGAAGCTTTAAGTATTAAAAAAAAAGATATAATAAAGAAGAGATTGTACTAGATAGTTCTGATTATATAGATACAGAATTCAAAGTAATATAATTTATATTACTTATTTATTAAAGTAGATATTATGATTGAAATAGTAAAAACGCCAACAGCAAATGTTTTATATAGCCTAATTCAATCTTCTAATAACGAAGTAGTATTATGTGCACCTTATATTAAAAATAACATTGTAAGTGATATTTTAAAGCATATTAAAGAAGATGTAGAACTTACAGTTATTACATCTTCTAATTTTGCTAATTTCCTACAAAAGAGTTCTGATATCGAAGCTATAGAATTACTAATTGATAACAATGTTAAGGTTATGAATTACCAACACTTACATGCTAAAATATATTTATTTGATTTAGAAAAAGTATTAATAACTTCTGCTAACTTAACACACAGTGGATTAAATATAAACTATGAGTACGGAGTACTTATAGAAAATGATTTAACTTCAATTACTAAAGTTAAAGATGACTTTAATACTATGTTAGATAGTGACTTATGTGGAGAGTTTAATTCCACTTATATTAAATATATAAATGATACTATTAATTTGATTAAAGAAGAAGATATATCAACTATAGATGATAATGAAGATATGATACTTACTATGAAAGATTATTCTAAAATATCATCTAATATGTCAGCATGGCAAAAAGATGTTTTTTGATTTAACTCTAACTATTAAGAATCGATTTTTCTTATTAGAAGATATATATAATCTAAAAAATATATTAAAAGAGAAACATCCTAAAAATAATAATATAGAAGCTAAAATCAGACAAATTTTACAACAACTAAGAGATCAAGGCTTAATAAAATTTGTATCTAGTGGTAAATATATAAAGTTATATAAATAATATATATATGTTGTTTCAAATATATTATTAATAGAAGTAGATAGTAGAATAATAAAATAAATTGAATACTAATTATATTTTTATTTATATCTTAAAGTTATGAAATAAGTAAATAGGTATCAATATTTTATATTAAAAATACAAAATTATAGCTTGCTTAATAGCAAGCTTTTTATTTTTATATATTGTTTGCTAAATAGCGTACAATGTTGTATTATAGTTTTGTACACAAAGTAGCGTACAAAACTAAAAATAAAGGAGAATAATATAATGGAAAGAATGGATCAAGATTTAATTGAAGTAAAACCAGAGGTAATAGATGAAAATGAATTTTACAAAGGAGTAGATATTAATAAAGAAGAGTTTATTAATTCAATGAGAAATAAAACAAATAAAGTTGTATTAATGGTTAGCAATGAAGCGGTACCTGATAGTGTGTCAGATTATTTTATTGAATTTTTTGAAAGAAAAATTGATATAACTGATTTAAGTGATTATGTTTTCTCATTCTTCAATAAAAGAATTTGTATGTTAGATGATGATACAGATGAACTAATACAACTTGAATATGATTTATTAAGCGATTCTATAAATCAATTTCTAGCGTTTATCTATACAATAAATAATATTAAATATATACATTAATATGGTTTTTTATAAGTAAATAATTAAAAGTAAAATATTAAATAATTTTTGATTTCTTTTGATAATGTTATATAATAAATTATATATATTATAAAAAGAGTTGGTGTTAAAGTGGTTACTTATAAATTTGCAGAATTTTTAAATAAAAAGAGAAATGAAAGAAATATAACTATTAGAGATTTTGCATCTAAAATAGGTATTTCAGCTTCTTATTTATGTGATATAGAAAAGTCACGTAAAAAAGCTCCCAAGATAAAAAATAGAAGATCTTTATATGATGATATAGCATCTGTCTTAAATTTAACTACGATGGAACTTATAGAAATGCAAAATTGTTTAGATGAAGATGCTAGAATGATTGATGAGTTACCGCGTAATGTTTCATTTTCTCATTTTAGAGAAATAAATTTTGAACCATATAATATTATTAACGCTTTATATGAGTTAGATCCAGATGAAGAAGATGTAAAAGAAATAAAAGACTTACTAGCTAGAATAAAACAAAAAAAAGATAAATAACTTATGTGAAATAAGTTATTTATCTTTTTTGATTAATAAATACTTTATATTTTTATAACTCGGGTAATATTCTTTAATGGTTAATATTTCAAGGTAGTATAAAACATTAATTTAAATTATATATTAATTGAAAATATGATATTCAATTTTATTTTAATTTAAATATTATAATCGGTCTATTCTTAAAATGAATATTTTTATTTTAACTTTTTTAAAAATAATATATATTGAACACTTTGGTAATCGTTGCTGTAATGATATAATTATTTAAATAACTTAAATTTAATTCTAGAGGTGTAGAATATGATTGATATCAAAATTAATGGAGTGACTTACAGCTTATTTAAAGCAAATGAAAATAATCAAAACTCACCACAGGTAACAAACAAATTAACAGGTGAAAATTCTACTGGCATTTTTTCCAAAGAACTAATACATAAAATACTTATATATATTAATGAACAATTAGGTTTTCCTAATTATACAGAGTCATTAACCTCTCTTGATTATCTAAATGATTTTATTAATCTAGCTGAAAAAGGAATAATTCATTTTAAAAAAATAGTTGCTATTAATAAATTTTATTCAGTAATGCAAAGAGCAGGAGCTAGTAATGGATTTGAGATTGAGTCTAAGGAAGGCATTATTTTAGCACCTTTAACAGCTAAGGGTGGATTTGTTCCACCTTCTTGGAAAAGAGTAGATGATGTTATTGTAGGAGATATAATTTTTAGTTTATCAGGACAGAAGTTAAAAACTATAAATGTTGCTATTGGAAACACTTATAAAACAGATAAAGATAGAATTTGTAAAGTCGAATATCATACTCTATTAAATCCAGTTGATTTATCGCCACTTAGACAAGATTTAAGTAAAATGTCTAGTCAATTTAGCAATGCTCCATTTAATATAAATGGTACAGGTAATCAAGGTTACTTATTTGATACGAGTGATACTCTTGCTAATTATTTTATAAACAAAGCGATTATTAATAATCCAAATATGGATTTTTCATTTTTAAAATCAGAATTAATAAATTTTATTATAGATCTAGATGGAGGTAATAATATGAATAGTAAATTAGAATTTGATAAAAACCTTATTTTATATGGTCCACCTGGAACTGGTAAAACTTTTAATTCTAAAAGATATGCTGTAGCAATTTGTGAAGATAAAGAACCATCTTCATATACTTATGATGAAGTTGAAGTAAAATATGATTCACTTTCTAAAGAAGGAAGAATTGCTTTTACAACCTTTCATCAATCATATGGTTATGAAGAATTCATAGAAGGTATTAAACCTAAGACTGATAATGGGAATATATCTTACGATGTTGAAAATGGTGTGTTTAAATCTTTTTGTGAAAATGCTAGAGTTCCTCTAATTAAGTTATCTAATACTAAAATAGGTACTAATCCTAAAATATGGAAATTCTCAATAAATGGGACAAAAACGAACTCAATTAAAAATGATTGTTATATAAACAATTATATAAGAATTGGTTTTAATGAAGGTTCTGATGAAGCAAATGAGTTTATTCAAAAAATAAATAAAGGTGATTTAATTATTGTTCCGAATTCTAAAACAACTATAGAAGCTATAGGAGTTGTTGAAGAAGATGATTACACTTTATTATCTGAAGAAGAATTTAAAATTTCAAAAAAAGTTAGTTGGTTAGTAAAAGATATTAATGAGGATATATTATCAATAAATAATGATGTTCAATTATCTATAAAAACCTTAACATTAGTTCCTAACATGAAAGTTTCTGATTTGATTGAAATTACAAAGAAATATAATAGCCATATGAGTAATACTGTTATTCAATCGAAAGGGAATTTTGTATTCATAATTGATGAAATTAATAGAGGTAATATGTCTAAAATATTTGGTGAGTTAATTACACTTATTGAAGATTCAAAAAGAGAAGGAGAATCAGATCAAATATCTGCTATTTTACCTTATTCAAATGAGCGCTTTTCTATACCTTCAAATGTATATATTTTAGGAACTATGAATACTGCTGATAGATCAATAGCAATGATTGATACAGCTCTTAGAAGAAGATTTCAATTTATTGAAAAAATGCCAGATTGTGATTTATTGAGCGATATTGAAGTTAATGGTTTAAACATTAAGAATATGCTTGAAGTTATAAATAAAAGAATTGAAGTACTGTATGATAGAGAACATATGATAGGACATGCATTTTTTATTAAATTAAAGCAATGTGATTCTAATGTAAAATTTAGTACTTTATCTTCTATATTTAAAAATAAAATTATTCCTCTTTTATGTGAGTATTTTCATGATGACATGTATAAGGTTCAACTAATACTTGGAGATAACGCTAAATCCAATGATAAATTTCAATTTATTAAAAGTCATCCTCTAGATACTTCAGTCTTTAACGGTTTTATACAAAATGAGGATGAATTACCAGAAGTAACTTATTCTATTCAAGGTTCAGCATTTGATTATATTGAAAGCTATAAAGAAATAGTAAGTAGTAAATAAAGATGAAAACATTATTTGAAGTTAGAGAATTTGACGTAATTGTTAATAACAATAATTTTGTTTCTAATCCAAAATATAAGTTTTTAGAGAATGATAACTTTAACAATCTACTAAATTACATTAAAGAGTTTAACTCTAAAATAGATAATGCACATGCATCTGACTTTTTTAAAATTGGTTGGAAAAAAAGTATTGGAGATACTATTTCAATAAATAAATACGTTGGTTTAATTCAATTAAGAAATGGATTTCAAATTCAAATATTACCTAAACTATCTTTATCATCAGTCGATAACGATAATAAATTAACTAAGCAAGTATTTACTAATATGCTAAAAAGTTTAAAAGAATTTAAAGGTAAATCGATAAGTATTGCTAATCTAAATACATCAAAATTAAATATTTATGAAATATTTATAAATATGTATATACAAGAAGCAGATAATCTTGTAAAAAATGGGTTAAAATCTTCTTATATTTCAAGTGAAGATAATACTAATATATTTAAAGGTAAACTTTCTATTAAGGATCAAATTAAATACAATCATACACATAAAGAAAGATTTTATGTTTTATTTGACGAATTTGAAATCAATCGCTCTGAAAATAAGCTAATTAAATCCACTCTGTTAAAATTATTAACCGCAGCAGATAGTTTAGAAAATAAAAATAGAATCAAAAAATTACTGACAAGCTTTGACATGGTTGAACCTTCAAGTAATTATGTATTAGATTTTTGTAAAGTTAATTTAAGTAGAAATATGTTAAATTATAAACAGATTCTAAATTGGTCAAAAATATTCTTATACAATCAGAGTTTTACTTCATTTGCTGGAGAAGCGTCATCAAAGTCTTTATTATTTCCTATGGATCAACTATTCGAATCATATGTTTCCAAATATATGAAAAAGATTTTAACACCAAAAGGTTACTGTGTATCAACGCAAGATAAAGGATATTATTTATTTAATTTACCAGTAAATAAATTTTCATTAAGACCAGATATAGTTATAAGAAAAAATGAACAAACTATAATTTTTGATACAAAATGGAAAAAAATATCATCTAAGATTAGTGAGAACTACGGAATTTCTCAAAGTGATATGTATCAAATGTATGCTTATGCAAATAAATATTCTAATAATTCAATTAAACCAGAAGTATGGCTTCTTTATCCGTATAACAACGAAATAGAGTTTTTACAATTACCCAAGTTTGAAAGCGAAGATGGTATAGTTGTTAGACTATTTTTTATTAAGTTGGATAGTATAGAAGAAAGTATAAATGAATTACTACAATTAATATAATATAAGGAGAACAATATGAAAACAATCAAACTTAATTCAGGTTACAACATCCCTACAATGGGATTAGGTGTCTTTTTAATTAAAGACCTAGAAGAATGTGAGAAAGTAGTTAGCTTTGCTATTGAATATGGTTACAGACATATAGATACTGCTAATGCTTATCTAAATGAAAAAGCAGTAGGTATCGCTGTTAATAATTCTAATGTTAATAGAGAAGACTTATATATTACATCTAAAATATGGCCTTCATCTTTTGATAAAGATAACTGTGTAAAAGCAGTTGAAGATACATTTAAAAGATTAGATCTAGAATATGTAGATTTAATGCTTTTACACCAACCATATGGAGATTATCTTAATGCTTGGAAGGTATTAGAAGATTATGTAGCTAAAGGTAAAATAAGATCTATAGGTCTATCTAACTTTAGTATAGAAAAAACTAAACAAATATTAGAAATAGCTAAAATAAAACCAGCAGTAAACCAAATAGAATGTCATCCATTTAATCAACAAAAAGAAATGGATACATTCTTAAAACAACATGACATTAAAATTGAATCATGGTATCCTGTAGGACACGGTGATTCAAAATTAATAGAACATGAAACTATTACTAAATTAGCTAAAAAATATAATAAATCAAACGTACAAATATTACTAAGATGGCAAGTAGATACAAATAAAATAACTTTTCCTAAATCAACTAACTTTGATCATATAAAAGCTAACTATGATATATATGACTTTAAATTAACTGAAGATGATTTAAAAGAAATAGACTTAATGGATACTAAAACACCATACTACTTTGTAGATAACGAAGATACAAAAGGTTTTTCAAAAATGGTATTAGATTTTAGTTCACAAGAATAAAAAAATAAGTAATAATAGGGAGATTATATGAAACGTTTATATTTTACATTTTTATCTTTTTTAACAGCAAGTCTACTTACAGAAGTAGTTATACTTATATCAACTAAAATAGTGAAATGGTCAAACATTGAAAGTGGTAGACCATTTCTAGCAGTTGTACATACACACTTACTTATACTAGGAGTGTTTTTCTTCTTAATACAAATAATATTAGATAAGTTATTTGAAATAACTAAACATTCTAAATACAATGTATTCTATTACTTATTTATAGTAGGAGTAGTATGTAATGTATCTTTAATGCTTTATAAAGGATTTGCTCAGATATTTGACTTTAATACAATTAAAGCAATTACAGAAGCAGGTAGTGCAATATCACATACACTTACATTTACTGGATTAGCATTTTTTGCTTATGTTTTGTACAAAACTATATTTAAAAGACCAATAATAGATCTACTTGAATAGTAAAAAAGAGAAGATATAATATCTTCTCTTTTTTGTTTCTATTTGAAAGTTGTAATTAATATATTATTTAGAAAATCATCATCTCCTATTAATTGCTTTGAAAGCAAAATTCTTTTTTTCAATAATTCACTTGAATCACTTGAATCATTAACAGTTAAATCATT
>JBOFSX010000228.1:0-7871 GCA_051651765.1 Anaeroplasmataceae bacterium
CTATCTGAAGCCATAACTTCTAAATCAGGAATACTATCTTTATATTTAATATACTCATTATATTTATTAACTGCTTTTTCTAAATTTCTAGACTCCTTAGAGTATTCAGTTAACTTTTTTATATCACAAACAATTTCTGGTAATGTTAATAGATCATTTAATTGTTCATATCTTTTCTGCATTACTTCTAATCTATCAAACATCTCTATACCTCTTCTGTATCTTTTTGGGTAAATTTTGAGAATTTACCGTTAAATAAATATTTTAATTCAATACCTGCTGAACCTGATCTATTTTTAGATATAATTAAATCAGCTTCTCCAAGTCTTTCTGTGTTTTTCTTATAATACTCTTCTCTGTATAAGAACATAACAATATCTGCATCTTGTTCTATACTTCCTGAGTCTCTTAAGTCAGCCATTATAGGCTTTTTATCTTCTCTTTTTTCAACTTCTCTTGATAATTGGGCAAGCGCAAGTACAGGTACTTGTAATTCTCTTGCCATTAATTTTAAGCTTCTAGAAATTTTTGCAACTTCTTCTTGTTTAGATTTTCCAGGATCTCCTTCAATTAATTGAAGATAATCTATTACAACAAAATCAAGCCCTTTGTCTGCTGATAGTTTTCTACATTTCGTTCTTATATCAGAGATATTAATACTAGTAGAGTCATCAAAATAAATATTAAGTTTAGATAACTTAGAAATTGAAGAGTTAAATAATCTCCAATCAGTCGAAGAAAGTGCTCCTTTTTTTAAAACACTCAAAGGAATTGTAGCATCTGATGCTATAATTCTTTCTGCTAATTGATCACTACTCATCTCTAATGAAAATACAGCTACACTTGCTTGTTTGTTAATTGCACTAGATGCAACTTGTAAAGCTAAATTCATCGCGAAAGCAGATTTACCCATTGCTGGCCTTGCAGCTAAAATTATTAAACTTTCTTTTTGAAGGCCAAGTGTAATGTTGTTGAGTTCTGTAAATCCTGTATCTAATCCTGTAAGACCATCTTTATTATCAAAATTTCTATTTACATTTTCTTCTACTTTTTCTAATACAGATTTCATATTAGAAAATTGTTCTGTTTTTTTATTTTTAGATAATTCAAATACTTTTTCTTCTACTTGCAATAAGTAATCATTAGCTTTTATGCCAGGTTCATAACCCTTATTAGCTAAAACAGATAGAGTATCTATTGTAGTTCTAATTAAAGAATTATCTTTAACTGTTTTAATATAAGAATCTATATTTACAACTGAGTATCTTAGATTAGCAATTGTATTAATATAATTAAGACCACCAACTTGTTCTAAACTATTAGTAGCTTTTAAACTAGAAATAATTGTAGATACGTCTATATTTTTGTTTTCTTTTTTTAAGTCAACAATAGTTTTATATAATAATTTATTATTAGTATTATAAAAATCGTTTGGACTTATTTGATCATTTACTAACGTAAATAATGTTTCATCCAAAATTAGACAACCTAAAAGTGAACTCTCTGCATTATCATCTAATGGTAGTGTTTTATTTGACATATTAACCTCTATTTCTCAGAAACATTGATAGAAATATTTGCTGTCACATCTTTATGTAACGAAACTTTCGCAGTGTATACTCCTATTGAATTAATTTCAGTTTGTAATTCTACTTTTCTTTTATCTAATTTGATACCAGCTTGTAACTCAAATTCATCACAAATTTGTTTTGTTGTAATTTGACCAAATGTTTTACCATCTGCTCCAGTTTTAATAAATAGATTGATAGATTTAGATTCTATTTCTTCTTTTAGTTTTTGCATCAATGCTAAATGATTGATTGCATTTTCTTTTTCATCTTCTTGTCTTTTTTTAAGTTGTAAAAGAGCTTCGGCAGATGCTACTACACCAAGATTATTAGTTAATAAATAATTACCATAACCATTAGCTACTTCAATAACATCATCTTTATTTCCTCTTCCTTTAACGTCTGCTAATAAAATAACTTTCATTCTATTTTCTCCATCATCTTCAAATTCTCTAATAATAATATCAGTTAGAAGTTTATATACATCATGTACTGATTTATCTTTAAATTGACATGCAGCACTGTTTAAGTGACCACCGCCACCAAGTTCTTCCATTATTAATTGCACATTAATTGAGTCATAACTTCTAGCCGAAATACCAACAAGTGATTCGTTTTCTATATGTCCAATTGCAAAAGCAGCCTCTATATTATTTATAGTAAGTAATTTGTCACTAATTTTAGCTAGAAGCGTTCTTTCTTTTAAAATTTTATCATCATTACATCTAACTACTGCAAATCTACCTAATATAACCTCAACATTTAATAAACAACTTGCTAATTCTTGTTCTACCTCTAAGTCATCTCTTAAAAGAGATTTAATAACAAGCATATCAGCACCAAAATCTTTTAATACCGAAGCTGCTTCAAAGGTTCTAGATCTAGTTCTATAAGTAAAGTTATTAGTATCAACAACTATACCAGCTAACATTATGTTAGCTTCTAATTCTGAAACTTCAATTTCACTACTGTAGAACTTAAACATTTCACTTACTAACTCAGTAGTAGATGAAGCATACGGTTCAACATAATAAATCTTAGGATCGTTAAATGCTATTTCACCTCTTCTATGGTGATCTATAACAACTACATTATTACAATCTTCAAAAATTTGAGGAAACATTGCAATACTAGGTGTTTGAGTATCAACTACAATTAATAGTGTATCATTTTTAAATTCTAAATTACGATATCTAACAAATGATTTTTCTAATCCTGGATTTTCTTCTAATAACATTCTATAAACTTTATTAACTGTAGAATCAGCTCTCGTTTCATCGAATAAACAAACAACAGGTTTTTGGCTTGCTTGACACATTTTAAATGCTCCGAGCATAGAAGCAAATGCATCACAGTCAGCCATATTATGAGTCATAACAATAATGTTTGATGCAGCTTCAATTGTATCTTTTAATGCAACAGCTTGAAGTCTTGCAGTAACTAAAGTATTATTTTCTAAGTTATTAGCGCCATTTGCACCAAAGTATTGAAGTTTTTGATTTTCTATATTAATAACAGCTTGATCCCCACCTCTTTTTTGAGCAAGTTCAGCTGCACTTAAAGTTAATTCTCCTAGCTCATGAAATGGTAAGTCAGCACATGCTATACCAATACTTAAACTTGTTGTAATTCTATTTTTAGTAGATATTTCTCTAATACTATTTAAAATATTAAACTTATCTTCTGTCATTCTTTCTAAAGAAGCTTTGTCTAAAATCATAATCAATCTATCATTAGCATAATTTTGAATATAAGCATTATATTCTTCAGCATAATCAGATATTTTACCAAGTATTTGCCCTCTTATAGAAGATTGTTCTTGTAAGTCGAATTTTTTTATTGATTCTTCTAAATTATCAACAATAATGATAGCTATTGCTGTTACTCTTTGATTATATTTAGCTTGAAGTTCTTCTCTTTTTGTTTGATTAAAAAAATATAAAGCATTTATTTCTTTTTGACTTACTACATCAAAATAATTCCCATTATGCTCAATTAAAAAATTATTGGTTTTGGTTTTTATAAATGGAACTATTTTATCTGATGCTTCGTCTAGATGAGTCTCAACCAATTTGTTTTGAAATATAGATTTCATATTGTTGTTAGCCCAAGTTATTACAAAGTTATCATCATAAAGAATAATTCCCAGTGGTAATTGATTAAATACTTCATCTCCCGCTTGATTAACATGATATGATACATTTTGCCAAGTATTCAATCTATCTTCTAACCATCTAATTTTTTTAGCTTTATTTGAAAAGACAGATAATATTATTAACACAATCGATACCGACAATAAGACTGCCGCAACCATTAAGAACAATATTGTTTTATTAAGTTCAATTTTACTAAAGTAAAAATATAATAAAATCAAGGAAATACCTAATGTTATACCTGCTAAAATAATTTTTTTCATAATGATACCTCTTTTTATAATTATAACAAAATAGTAAATAATTTACAATTAAACTAAACACTATATTTAAATAAAAAACCTTGAGCTATAAACTCAAGGTTTGGATTTTATTCTTTAACGAATGGTAATAATGCCATGTGACGAGCACGTTTAATAGCTACAGCTAATTTTCTTTGATATTTAGCTGAAGTACCAGTTACACGACGAGGTAAAATTTTTCCTCTATCAGTAACAAATTTTTTCAATAATTCTACATCTTTAAAATCAATATTTTCTATTTTGTTTTGAGTAAAGTAACATACTTTACGACGACGGCGTTGATTTCCTCTATTTTGTTGCATAGTATCCTCCTATTAGAATGGCAAATCATCATCAGATACATCTATATCAAATGTATTGTCTGGTTGATATGCGTTATTGTTATTATTGTTTTTATATTCATTAGTCACAGGAGCTTTTTGATTATAAGTAGAACCTGTACTTGAATTTATATCTCTTGGTGATAAATTACTTACGTTTTCACATAAAACCTCAGTAACATATCTAGTTTGATTGTCTGATGGATTTTGATAAGTTCTAACTTGAATTCTTCCTTCAACAGAGATCAAATTTCCTTTTTTTATATAATTACTCATATAATCTGCAGCTTGTCTCCAAGCTACACAATTAATAAAATCAGCTGGGTATTCACCGTTAGCATCTTTATAATTACGATTTATTGCAATAGCAAATGTTACCACAGAAACACCTTGTGGAGTTTTCTTTAATTCAGGATCTTTCGTTATTCTACCAATCAGAATCGCTTTATTCATATTAGCTTCTCCTATTCTTCAATAGCTAAAACTATATGACGAACGATGTTTTCATTGTAACCAACGATACGATCGAATTCTTTAATCGCTTCATTAGTCGCTTGAACGTTAGCTAATACATAATAACCTTTACGGCTATCTTGAATTTCATAAGCTAGTTCTTTTAATCCCCATTCTTTAACATCTAAAACTTTAGAGTCGTTATTAGTAAAAATTGCACTTACATCTGCAATTTCCTTTTTAACAGCTTCTTGTTCTAGAGTAGAACGAACGATAAACATAATTTCGTATTTTTTCATCTTTTTACCTCCTACGGACTTATGGCTTGCAAAACGCAAGCAGGACATAAATTAATATGCTTACAAATTATAACACAACAATAAAATAAATTCAACACGTTTAGGATAAAACATGTTCTATTTTAATTTTAAATATAAAATTACCTTTTTCTTTTGAATTACTTTCTATATAAGTAATAAGTTCATTATGATTTATTTTAATATCAATAGGATGTGATATTTCAAATATTGTCGTTATAGCATTAGTTGCTTTAATTATTCTAAAGTCATGTAACTCTAAACAAACATTATAGTCTTTAACTAACTGATAGAAATATTTTTTTAAACTAACAGCGTCTTCATCTGATAGGTCTATTGGATCTATATGAATAACCAAATCAACATCAAATTGATTTTTTATTATATTTTCTATTTCATCAACTCTCTCATGTATAGCTAATACCGTTTGACTTCCATCAACTTCAACATGTAGTGATACAAAACAATTTGTATCGCCATAAGAGTGACATATAATATCATGAACACCATAAATGTTATCAAAAGATTTAATTTTAGTGACTATGTCATCTATTAGTTTAGAATCAGTTGGCTCGCTAATTAATGGACTAGAAGATTGTTTTACAAGCTTAATACCGCTTATAATAATAAATAACGAAATAATTAATCCAAAATATCCATCTAAATTTTTACCACTAAAATAGAAAATCATTGCACTTACTAGAACAAAAGTTGTAACTATAACATCATTGATTGAGTCTTGTGCGGTAGCTTTTAATGACATATATCCAGTCAACTTACTCATCTTTCTATTAAAGATAAAAAGTATTATTTTAACAAATATAGATGATAAAAGTATTATCATTGTATAAATTGAAATAGATATCTGTTGTTTGTTAATTATTTTATCAATCGAACTTATAAACAACTGAGCTCCTACTACTATTATAATAATACTTACAACTAGACTTGTAATATGTTCTATTCTTTTATGTCCGAAAGGATGTTCTTTATCTGGAGGAGATGAAGATATTTTAAACCCTATAAGACATATAATACTGCTTGCAAAATCCCCTATATTGTTAATTGCATCAGCTATTATACTGATACTATTACTTAGAACACCTATAATAATTTTGACTACAAATAAAATTAGATTAAAAATTATACCAATAATACTTGCTAGTTTACCGTGATTTTCTTTAACTGTTTTATCATTTAAATCATTATAATTTTTAATAAATAACTTTCTTAAAATTGTAATCATGTTTTCTCCTGATTAGTAACTAATTACTTAGTAATTGTATATCTACTCAATTTTCCTGAGTTGAAATTTAAAAACTCCATTACTACATTGTCTGTTGATAAAGTTCTTGAAAGAATATTAGTTAAAGTATCCATTGAATCAACTTTAATATCATTAATAGAATATATAATATCGTCAACAGATACATCATTTTTTAAAATTGAAGCATTAGAAATACTAGAAATAGCTAAATAGTAAAATTCATCCTCCGAAAACGAATATATATCTGTCTTGTTTAGAATTGTTGGAAACCCCTTATAAAAAGTATCATCAAATTTTCTTAATGAATAAAGATTTAACCCTAATGCAAATCTATCTATTACAACTTTACTACTTGTATTAATATACTCTTCAATAATATCGTTGTATGACATATCAACTAAATCAATTGAATTTGCAAAGGACAACCCTTGAAATGGTTTGTCTTGTATATAATTATATTTTTTATAATTAACGGCAACCAATTCTCCTTTTACATTAAATACTCCTGTACCTAAAATCTCAGATGATGATGCAGAATTATGTTGTATTTTATCCATATCAACTTTAGAAATAATACCATTTGAAACAGAAAATAGTTTATCACTAAACTCAGGTTCAACGTCAAATGAGTCAAGAAAAAATGGTGTGACAGATATGATTTGTTCACCTTTTTTAGTTTTATAATCTTTTTTATAATTAACAATTTCAAACTTATATACAGGTTCTGTAATTTTATAAACTACTAAATGATTTGATAAGTCATATCCTACTAAAGTAGGAGTATACTTTCCATTTTCAGTAGTGATTCTTGTATTGTAATTATTATCTATATATGTCTTAAATGTTGAATCAATATATGAAATAATAAAGTAATCATTTTCTTTATTATCAAATATTAAACCGCCCGAATATATCTTTTTTGAAATAGGACTACTAGTATATTCTACTCTAACAGAAACTTTTGAGGCAACATTTGAAGCATTTACAAAATTAGTATCTTCTACTAATGTGTGTTTTTCAATTCTGTTTGATTCAATATTTGAAAAATATCTTTTAAGAAATGTAGTACCCAATATAAAAAAACCAAATACTAATAAAGCTATCACTGTAAAAGCAATTAAAGATCTTATAATTTTACTCATACGTTACCTCAAATTGTTTTTATTCAAAAATGATAACACAGTTGTAATATTAATGGCAAATCCTATAGCTTCTACTCCACCACCTTCATCAGGAAGTTGTAATAACTTACTAGAATTAATACCTATTAGTTTTCCCGAAAGATTAAACAGTGGTCCACCACTATTTCCAGGATTAATTTCAGCACTATGTTGAATCAAACCATATTCTTTAAGATTATTTGATACTATCCCTGTCGTAACAGTATTGTAATGAACTAAATCTAATGGAGTACCAATTGCAATAATAGCTTCTCCTTTTGTAACAATATCTTCTGAAATAACAGCTATTTCACCTTTTAAACTTGATGGT
>JBOFSX010000229.1:0-4985 GCA_051651765.1 Anaeroplasmataceae bacterium
TGTTATTATTTTATTTTAAAATTTATTTTAATGGAGGATATTCAATGGAAACTGATCTAAAGATACTCTGGGAAAAAACATTAAATATTATAAAAGGTGAAATGAGTGAAGTTAGCTTTAACACTTGGATTAAAAGTTGTGAGCCAATTTCTATATCTTCCAACACTATTCAAATCAGTGTTCCAAATTCCTTCACTCAAGACATCTTAGAAAAAAGATATAAAGATTTAGTAGTTAATTCTATAGAAGCTGCTTGCTCTAAATTATATAAAGTTGAATTTTTTATAGCCTCAGATCTTCAAGAAATAGAAGATAAAAATAAAGAAATAGAAGAACTTAAATTATCAAAACGAAACAATGCATCTGTTGCTGTAAGCGACGAGATGTCTAGCACTCTTAACCCAAAATATACTTTTGCATCCTTTGTTATTGGTAATAGTAATAGATTTGCTCATGCTGCTTCTTTAGCTGTTGCTGAATCTCCTGCTAAAGCTTACAATCCTCTATTTATTTACGGTGGAGTAGGATTAGGTAAAACTCATTTAATGCACGCTATAGGTCATTATATTTTACAAAATAATCCTAGTGCAAAAGTAGTTTATGTATCATCTGAAAAATTTACTAACGAACTAATTAATGCAATTAAAGACGATAAAAATGAGGAATTTAGAAACAAATATAGAAATATAGATGTACTTTTAATAGATGATATTCAATTTATAGGTGGAAAAGAACGAACACAAGAAGAATTTTTTCATACTTTTAACGCTCTTCATGAAGCTAATAAACAAATAATTCTTTCATCTGATAGACCACCTAAAGAAATACCTACATTAGAAGCTAGGTTACGTTCAAGATTTGAATGGGGTTTAATTGCAGACACCCAAGCTCCAGACTTCGAAACTAGAATGGCAATTTTGAAAAAGAAAGCTGATGTAGAAAATTTAAATGTACCTAATGAAGTTATGGTATATATTGCAACAAAAATTAAATCAAATATTAGAGAATTAGAAGGTGGATTAATTAGAATAGTTGCCTACTCATCTTTAACAAATAGAAATATTACAGTGGATCTTGCAACAGAAGCTTTAAAGGACATAATATCAAATAAGCAAAATAAAAATATTACTATTGATGTTATCCAAGATGTAGTTGCAAATTACTTTAATTTAAGAGTAGAAGATTTAAAATCTCAAAGACGAACTCGAAATGTATCATATCCAAGACAAATTGCTATGTATTTAAGTAGAAAAATTACAGATATGTCTTTACCTAAAATTGGTGAGGAATTTGGTGGTAGAGATCATACTACGGTAATTCATGCATATGAGAAAATTTCTGATGGATTAACAACTGATGAAAGCTTGCAAAACACTGTAAATGACATAACTAAAAAGATTAATCAAAATTAATCAACAGGTGTACATAAAATTTATACAAATGCCTGTGGATAACTTTGTTTAAACCTATTGCATGTTGATACTGTGGATAAACCGCCTATATTGTTACGGAGTTATCCACAATATTTTTTTATATAAAAGTGTTGATTTTAAAGGTCTAGAACCACTTTTCAACATATCCACAAGCCCTACTACTACTATTATTATATATTTTATATATATCTAACTATATTAAGCTATATTTATTGTTAACAACTTAGGAGGTATTTAGAATGATATTTATATGTGAAAAACAAAAATTACAAGAAGGTATTTCAATAGCAACAAAAGCTATAACTGGAAAATCAACTACGCCTATTTTAGAGGGTATTTTTATATCAGCAACAAAAGAAG
The DNA here is from genome assembly GCA_051651765.1 of Anaeroplasmataceae bacterium. Taxonomy (GTDB): domain Bacteria; phylum Bacillota_I; class Bacilli_A; order Acholeplasmatales; family Anaeroplasmataceae; genus JBOFSX01. Next base: position 1,794 of record JBOFSX010000229.1, read on the forward strand.
GTTTAACTTTAATAGGATCTGATATTGATGTAAGTATAGAAACAAAAGTATGTGCAGATGTTATAGAAGAAGGCAAAGTAGTAATAGATGCAAAAATATTTAGTGAAATAATTAGAAAGCTATCAAACTCAGAAGTTAAAATAGAAACTTTAGAAAATAATATAATACAAATTACATGTGAAAAATCAGTATTTAATATAGTTTATATGAATGCAAATGATTTTCCAGAATTACCAAGTATAAATGAGGAAATAACAGTTGAAGTAGCACAAAATATAATTAAAAATATGATTAAAGGTACATCTTTTGCAATAGCTCAAGATGAAACAAGACCAATACTTCAAGGTATTTTATTTGAAGTTAAAAATAAAAATTTGAATCTAGTTGCATTAGATGGATATAGATTAGCTGTTAAAAGCGAATTTTTAGATAATACTAATGATATAGAAGTTGTTATACCTGGTAAAACTCTTAATGAAGTATCTAAAATACTAGAAGATAAAGATGAGATGGTTAAAATAACATTTACAAACAATCATATATTATTTAATTTAAGTGAAACTAAAATAATATCCAGATTATTAGACGGAAAATTTGTTAATTATATGTCTTTATTACCACAAGAACATAAATTAGTTGTTAATATTAACAGGCAAGAATTACAAAATGGACTTGAAAGAGCTTCTTTAATGGCTAAAGACGGTAATAGTAATTTAATTAAGTTAGATTTCCAAGAAGATAACTTAATAATAACATCTAATTCTCAATTGGGAAAAGTTAGAGAAGAAGTTTCTATAAATATGCAAGGAGAAGGAGTTCAAATTGCATTTAACTCTAGATATCTTTTAGATGTTCTTAAAAATATGGAGGAAGATGAAGTTGTTATGGAAATGACATCAGGAGTAAGTCCTTGTGTTATTAAAGGGAAAAATATGACTAATGCAAAATACCTAGTATTACCAGTAAGACTAATAAGATAGAAAGGAGGAAGGTTGCATAAATATGCATAAATATATGCAATCAACTGGAAATGAACGAAGTGAAAATAAATACAGATATAATTAAATTAGATGCTTTTTTAAAATGGAGCGGAGTAGCTTGCCAAGGATCGGAAGCTAAAATGTATATAATAGACGAATTAGTAAAAGTTAATGGTGAGATATGTACTCAAAGAGGAAAAAAATTAAAATCTGGAGATATAATTGAATTTAATAAAGAAGTTTATAAAATTCTTTAGTATTTCTAAATTTTTACTCTTTTAGTATGTTATAATTAATAGATGGGTGTTAAAAATGTATATTAAGAGATTGCAAATTATAAATTACAGAAATTATGCTGCATTAGATATAAGTCTGGGAAAAGAAGTAAATGTATTTATGGGAGATAACGCTCAAGGTAAAACTAATATACTAGAAAGTATATATTATTGTGCCTTCGCAAAATCACATAGAACGTCAAAAGACAAAGAATTGATAAATTGGAACGGTGAAAATACTTTTATTAGCTTAAGTGTATCGAAAGAACGGATTGATAAAAGAATAGATATAACTATCTTAAAAGATGGTAAAAAGGCTATTAAAATAAATAAAATAAAAGTTAATAAAATTGGTGAATTATTTGGAAGTTTTAATGTTGTTATGTTTTCACCAGAAGATCTTAGAATAATAAAGGATTCTCCAGGTGTAAGACGTAAGTTTATAGACATGGAAATATGTCAATTAAATTCAAGATATTATTATAATTTGGTTCAATATAATAAAGTGTTGAATCAAAGAAATATAGTTCTTAAAAATAGAAACATAGATAAAGAAATTCTAGACGTATATGATATTCAATTAACAGAGTATGGTTATAATATAATTAAAGATAGAATTGAATATATGGATAAATTAAATAATTATGGCAATGATATACATAGAGATATAACGTCAGGAAAAGAGAAGATAAAATTTAAGTATGTTAGTACTATAAAAGATTTAGAAAACATAAAAGAAGATTTCTATAAACTGTTGGTACAAAACAGAAAAAGAGATATAGACAAAGGGATAACTAGTGTAGGTCCACATAGAGATGATTTTTCAGTGCTTATAAATGATGTTGATACTAAAATTTATGGATCTCAAGGTCAACAAAGAACAGCAGTTTTAACAATAAAATTTTCATCTTTAAATATAATAAAAGAAATAACAGGTGAATACCCAGTACTATTGTTAGACGATGTTTTATCAGAATTGGATTTTAGTAGAAAGAAGTACATATTAAGTACTATAGGTGGAATTCAAACAGTGATAACTTGCACTGGAATTGAAGACTTAACAAATTATTTAGATAAAAATTCTAAAGTTTTTAAAGTTAAAAATGGAGAAATCCTAAATTAAAGGAGGAATTCTTGTGTTTTTGCATTTAGGAGAGAACGTAGTAGTTCCTGTTAAAGATGTAATTGGAATTTTTGATTTACAAACAACAATGTATAGCTCAGACACTATATCTTTTTTAAGAATGGCTGAGGAGGATGGGTTTGTTGAGAGGATTTCAAAAGAACAACCAAAATCTTTTGTTATAGCAGAGGTTAATAAGATGAGTAAGGTTTATTTATCACCTATATCGTCATCAACTTTAACAAAGAGAACAAATATAGATTATAATTCGTAGGTCCAATATTTAGGAACATCCAAATAAATAGCAGATAATTAAATATTATTTAGTAGAAGAATTAATTTATTATAGAATGCATTAATTAATTTTTCTACAAAAATAATTTTAAATTCTAATGCTATGTATTTTACTATGTATTACCTTCAATGGGATTATAATATCATATGTTATTTTAGGAGGAATTTATGTTGGAACAAAATAAAGAAAGTTATGATGAGAGTCAGATTCAGGTTCTTGAGGGCTTAGAAGCTGTTAGAAAAAGACCAGGTATGTATATAGGAAGTACAAGTTCTAGAGGACTACATCATTTAGTTTATGAAATAGTTGATAATAGTATTGATGAGGCATTAGCTGGATACTGTAAAAATATTGAAGTAACTATTAATGAGGATAACTCAATAACGGTAATTGATAACGGTAGAGGAATGCCAGTTGGACTAAATGCCAAAATGGGTAAATCTTCAGTTGAGGTTATAATGACTATTCTTCATGCTGGTGGTAAATTTGGAGGTGGAGGATACAAAGTATCTGGTGGTC
>JBOFSX010000230.1:0-11598 GCA_051651765.1 Anaeroplasmataceae bacterium
TATGTTTTCGTATTTAGTGTCATCCATCATATCAGATATTAATACACTTATTACAGTATGCAGTTCTATAGGTGTAGTGTTTAATGATTTCATTATAGACTTTATATCCTTAATATAATCCTTTGATTTATCAGGTAAGTATATAAAATGATAATAATCTAGTAAGGCAGAAGACAGTTTTATATCCCTTAGGCCTCTACTTATTAGTATTGACAAAGACTCTGCATAAAAGTTATCAGCTTCTATATTAAGATTATACTCATCTTTAATATCTAGTGCTGATTGGTAATGTTTTCTTGCAAATGATTGTTTATATATTGGCATATAATCACTCCCTAATATTAATTACTGTTATATAACTATTTTGGTATTGTTTAGGGGTATAAATAATTATTGATTATCATACTATCTAAATAGTAAGTGAAAATCTTCTAACCTTTCATTAATATTATCCTCTGTTGCTATCCAGAAATAATCAGTATGCTTCATGCATCTAGACTTCTTAGCTAGTTCAACTAAGTTAAATTCTATCATATTATACTTAGCTAGTGTTTCTTTTATTAACGGATTATATTCTTTTGGTAGTCTATCTTGTATAAATAATCTTAACCTATCTTTATCTAAAATCATAGGTAATAATATATTTAGGTAACTAATATCTATACTTGAGTTAGGTGTTATCTCGAATGTAATTTCATCAACTTTGCCAATCATATTATTCTTCTCCATTAGAAACATGTTAATTACCTCCAAAACTATTATATTTTATAATCATTATTTTACCTTTATAAGACAACCATAAACTCTACTAAAACAGTCAAGGTCTTTTACTGCATTAAGCTTATACTTCCAATCTGCTTTCAGAAGTGGTGAAGAATTTCCAAACATCTTACCTGATGAGCTAAAATCATTAGATAGTCTTTCCATATCTTCTCTACTAGCATGTATTATGCTAAAATTTGTAAATGCTTTTGTAAATAGTTTTGATAAATCACATCTAATATCTATGGCATCTTCAATAGATTCACATACTATACCATTAACTAAAACTTGATGAGTAATCCCTTTTTCTGTAGAATTCTCTGATTGCTTTAACGGTCTTATCGGCGATAGTACACATAATGATACAGATTTATCATCTATACTTTCAACTATCATTGTATGTATCAGTACACCTTTATAGGTTAGGTAGCTCTCATCTATTAGGGTTTTATCAGAAATATCTGTAGATAGCCAAACAGCTTGATGTGTTATAGGACTATCAGATTCAACAATATTACTAAGGTTTAGTATAATTCTTTCTTTACGTCTAAAACTATTAATTTTTTCCATCCTCATTTCCTCCAATTCTAAAATAGTTTTTATTAATTCTAACGTATCACTTGTACTTACAAACTTAAAATAGTATATAGTTCCTGTTCTAGTGTATGTCCACTTTATATTTACCTAGGAGTCTAGACAGTTCACTATCTTTTTAATCTACTTGTATATTAATATCATTTTAGCTTGGCACTTTAGTACTACTCGCTCTCTAGTATTTTTAATGATACTAGTTTATCTTTAATATTAGGAAATATAGATATTATCTTATCCACTGTATCATTATCGTTACTATATTTAGTAATTCTTTTTGAGGTACTTATTTCATCCCAAGTATTTGAGGATAATAAATAAAGTAACATTAAAGAAGCTATATAATAACTTGTTAATTTTATAAAGGCTACAGCTATCCAAAGTCCTGCATGTAATTGTATAGAGTAATGTAATACTGAAGGTAATAGTGTTTTATTAACCATAGTTAATATTACATTAACTCCAACTATTATTATAAATATTATTAGAAATCTTAATTTAGTTCGTGTATCCATATAAATGACATCTCCTCTTTTATTAATAGTTATCTTCTAAAAGTTCAATTACTTCTAAGTAATTACTATATAAGCATTTATCTATAAATTCTGTTAGGGGTGAACACTCGTACCTTGAATCTAACTTATCTGAATCTTCTAGAGCTTTATAATAATCTAATTTCCTTTCTATAGGAATTATACAATCTATGTATCCTTTAGATGCTAATATTATATTTAAAAGTATTCTAGATGTTCTGCCATTCCCGTCTATAAACGGATGAATCTTTAAAAACCTATACTTAAACGTTGTAGACAGTTCTATAGGATGAAGCTTATTATTATTTATAGTGTACCACTCTATTAGGTTATTCATCTCTTTAGTTATTCCATTTGGTGCACAAGTGTGTAAGCCTCCTACCCAATTTCTAACAGTCCTGTAATTACCTTCGTTACTGTGCACATCGAGAATACCATTAGTCACTTCCTTATGTACTAACTTAATTAGATTTTCATCTAATTGCTGTTCACTAAATTTCGAAAGTTTTATTGCCTTATCTAGATTTTCTATCTCTTTACTTTCCCTCAATGTTTTTGTATTAGGTACTACTCCATTCTCTAGCAGTATTTGTGTTTCACGTATAGTATACGAATTTCCTTCTATGTTATTAGAGTAACATACTTGCTGTAGATTTCTCATAGAATTAATCTTAGATAGTTCTTCAGCAGATAGTGGTAAATACATCTCATACTTCTTTCTTATTGAATCTACTTTACTGGTGAAATTACTAGACTTCTTTTTAAACGAGTCGAACTTATCCATTTGATTAAACACCTCCTTGTTATCTAGTTCTTGTGATTATTAATAGAGTATACAGCATTTAATTGTATACTCTATTAATAATCAGATAGTTATATCTATACTGTCTTTGTATATAGAATTTTCAAAAACTTCAGTAGTTTTGTACTTATTGAATTTCTCTTTAGTGTATAACTTTAAATCAAACTCTAATTCATAATTAGTTTTTATGTCTATAGCTGCTCTTAGGTTGACCCTATCCATTCTTGTGTAATCACTATCTAGTAAGATTATTAAGTCTATATCACTGTCTTCTCGCACAACTCCTTTAGCACAGCTTCCAAATAAAAGTATCTCACTTGTAGGGTATACTTCTAATATTATAGTTTTTATAATCTTTATCCTTTCTATGAACTCTTTAGGTATCTTTAATGTATCTAGTGTTCTTTCCATATAAACTATCTCCTAAAACTATTTAATCTATCTAACTCTTTTCCTAATGAAAAAACCTTCTTCATAATCTCGATAGAATGCTTGCATTCCTCCAAAGTGGTTTCTATATAATCTTCTCCAGGATATCTTTTATCAAAGTAATAATCTTGTATTATACTTAGGTCTCCTAATATTAGCATCAATTCTGGGTATTTGTCTTTTAGCTTATGGCAAATAACAGTTAGCTTATGTGTCTTCATCTCTAGTCCACACTCTTCTATCATAAAGTGCTTTAGCTTCAATTCTATAGCTTGCTGTACACTAACAACTACTTCGTCATAATCGCATGAACTATCAAACTCATCAAAAATCTTATTAACAATGTTTAGTTTCTTATTTGCAAAATAATTATAATCATATACACTCATTAAAACACTTCCTTTTTATTTTCTCCTAAAACTATGAAGATCTTCATAGTTATCTGATTTATAATTCTTAGATAGTTTTATCATAAATGCTACATGGCATTTAAATAAATTCTTATTATCTTCATAAAAGCTTAACAATAAATCAGTTTTTGGATATTTATACCTGTGCGAAAAGAAGTTTCTAATCTTTATATGAGATTTCATATAATTAGCAAAATCAATATCTATTAGATTTGAATCTATGCACAATTGTATACAGATCTCGAAGCTTTTATTAGATATTCCTATTCCACTCTTCTTTAGTATAAAAGCTATATAAGATTCTAGGCATTTAAATACATTAGAGACTCCCTCTCTTATCGCACTATCTATTATAATTGAGTCCTTCCCAATAAAATAACTCCTTCTGGTTATGAAATAATCAAGTTCTGAATAGCACTCTAGTGTATCTGATACTATACTGTCTAACCTATCATTGTTTACTCTTACCATTAATAATCCTCCTTTAATGTGCTTAAATAAAAACTAAATTCTGTACTATACCAATTGTCAACAGACATAAGAAATTCTTCTAATAATTTATTAGATTTGCAAAAAAGTAATTCTCCGCTGCTTGCTATTGATGTCTGTATAATTGGATAAACCTTATCTGCTTTCACTAAGTCTACTTCTATTCCCAATAAAGTTTCTAGTTCTACGTTTATAGGTAGTAGCTCTAGCTCAGATACGTCTCCTAGTACAGCAATGTCTATATCAGAATCTGCTAAAAAAGTCTCAGAAACAAAACTACCAAATAAATAACAAATGTCTATCTTATGTTTAGATAAAGTTTTGATTACTATTCTTCTAACTAAATCCATATCTATCAAGTTATAAACATCCTCCTTTTTAAGTACTTATTCATTATTACTGTAAAGATCTAAAGAATCTTTATGCAACCATTTATTATAATAATTAAAGTCCTTATTAGAACTGCTTACAAAATACCTATCAGAGTAGGACACTCCTCGGCTTCTTAAAAGTAATTCCCATTCATCGTAATGATCAAGATCATACTCTTTTAGTATACCATAAATGTCAGGTCTCTTCGGATTAGGTATGTGCTCTTTTATGAACCATGGAACTTTATTAGTGTACCTGAATGCTAGTTTCTTCTCGTAAGGGCATCCAGAGATTCTGTGAAATCCGCTTATACTATCTAACGAGTTAACTGTGTCATAATATATTATGGTATAGTAAAAGTCATGCACCGTTAGCTCCTGAACTAGTTCCCCAACTAAATGATTTATACCATCTAAATCTGACCAGTAAATATACATTATTTTTTTTGCATTTATACACATCCTTTACTAACTTACAGAATCTTAAATTTATTAATAGCTTCAGTGAAGCTATTTTATCACTGCCAAGAGTTAGATTTATTTTACAATCTGAAAAGATCTTATCTAGATCTATAACACTAAATTTCTCAATGAACTCTAATATAATGTAGTCGTATTCTTTTGATATAAGTTCCAATATAAGTTCGTCATATCTAAATTTTTTATTAGATGTCTTCTTTATCTGTGATTTTGGTATATCGTACACATACGAGTTTATTATATTTTTATTCGATAGTGCTTTAGTGCATTCATCCTCTCTTATCTTAGGCAACATACTTGAACCACTATCGAATAGCGGAGATATTCTATAATTCTTATCCCTTCCAATAAATCCCCAATTTCCCCAGTGCCTATCAAAATTTCCTATTACTGTATCAAATAAACACATCTCAACAAAGGATTTTATAATACTTTCTTTTGGTATTCCTATACTTCTGTATCTTGTAAGTACTTCTAGTATATAATCTAACGTATACGGCAGGTCCCTAACATCCTCAGATATTTCAGATAAACTTGAATCATTTATGTCATAATAGTGGTGTATAAATTCACCTCTTTGGTTAAATAACTCTATACATGAACCAATCTCACTATTATAAATAACTAAATCAACTTCTTGGCATGAGTATCCCAACTCCCTACATAATAACATAGAAATGTATTCTGATGAATTTTTGGTCTCTCCGTCTTTATCGAATTTTAACATGTGTATTTTACTATCTTTCAGTATACATACCTTGGCCACAGCGCCTCCTAGATTATTCCTTATCAGTTCATATTCTGAAAAATCTTCAAGAGTTTTTAATCCTCTGCCGAATGAGCTTAGCTTATCCATTCTATTAAATACCTCCTTTTTAATAATTACTAAATGGAGTATACAGTATTTAATTGTATACTCTATTAATAATTATTTAAATCCTAATCTTGTTACTTCTCTAAAATCTATTCCTAGAATGTCTTCAACTTCTTGAGAGATTTCATATACATTACGTATAAAGTAATCATACTCATCTGTATCCTTTGTAAACATAAATATTACATCTAAAGGTTTAGGATTTAATCCTCTTTCAGCTCTACCTATCATTTGTTTAACATGTGCAGTGAACTCATAGAATATAACATAACTAGAGTCCATATCTAAAGCCTCTTTTATGTTAGTTAGTATAACATCATATTCATTATATTTAAAATCGCTAAGTATCTTATTTCTATCATCTGAAGAAGTGTCCCCATTAATCTTAGCACACCTTATTCCTTTAGACTTTAGGTATGGTTCTATGAATGAATAAACATCTTTTCTATTAACGTAAACTAAACCTTTCTCTGGTTTCCTAACAGTAATTAACTCAACAAGTTTATCTGCTTGCTTAGTAGCTCCATTACCTTTAGTTACTACAAATAAATCCTTACCTTTAGCATTTAGCTGATGAGGCATGGATTCTACGAACTCTGCTATACCATGATGATTATTATAAGTCCTATCACGTATAGTAAATAAATCATTTAACTGTTTAGGTAATGCTGATAGTCCATAATTTTTCAGGTCATACCCTAACTGTTTATGATTAGTTACATACATAGGTGCTACTAGTTTTAGTACTTTAGGTAATTGTGATATATTACTTGTTATAGGTGTTGCTGTAAGTCCTAAAAAATATTCTGCTCTTTTAGATAAGCTGTAAAGCATAAATGATGATGACGCTTCTTCTAGGTTTGATAGTAAATGAGCTTCATCTGCTACTATAGCTGTTATTCTATCCATTATGAATAATAAAGACTTCATATGCTCTATACTATTTAAAGAATCATGTGTAAGCATTAGTACATCACAAGAGTCTAAAGTATTTATAGTTGGTACTTTATCTTTAGATGCTGTGAATACCTTGCATGTGAGTCCAGATATCTTACTAATCTTCTTTGGAGTTTCATGTTCCTGGTTTTTCTTTATTATCATTAAGAACTTTGCATTGTGGTTCTTATTCTTTAAAGCTTTCATGTAGGCAGAAGATATATAAGTTTTACCCATTCCTGTAGCATAGAATAAAGCATACCTCTTTATAAATAAAGCTCTTAATAAATCAACACTTTGACCTTGTTCTAAGGGTGGAGTTATTAAATCTTTAATAGCTTCATAACTTTCCAACCTATCTAAATCATCTGGCAAACCTTTATACAGGTATACATTATCTTCAATATAACTTTCCAAAATATATACCTCCTATTCGCTAAGTGTTATACCACTTTTAGCACTTATATTCTTTAGATCGTTAAAAGAGCTATTAAGCTCTGATGTTTTAAGTATTATAGATTTATCAACACCTTCTCCTATGAAAGCTTGGTCTATTAGAAATACTGCTACTAAACAGGCGTGAGATTTAAATCCATTTATAACAAGAATAATAAATAACCTTATGTATCTATAAGATAATGTTTTCACAAATGAGTTATTATACCCTTCTAACATTTCAAGATAATTTACTACTCTTATTAAATTGTCAGTATTCTCATCGTAAGACTCTAATCTTGTAAATGGAGATATTAACTTACATAGTATATCTACTCTGAAATGTTCACTATAATCTATACCTGAAGAACTTCCAAAAGAACTTACATCATTCACATAAGCTAAGGAGGATAGAGGATTTGTTAAACTAATATAACATTTCCTTCTATCCTTAACTGCACTATATTCACCTAGAAACTCAGCTATTAGCATTGTCTCTAGGTTCTTTCCTTCAACTACTTTATAGGTGTTTAAAAGATTTTCACAATTCTTTAATATCCTTACTAAGGACTTATTCAAGTTTTCCATCTTCTTCTAACTCCTGAAGTAATACTTGGAAATCAGTTATAGATGTAGTACCATCTATTACACTCATTATTGTTTTAATATCTAAATTAGCTGAGTCGAATAAATCAGCACCAACTAATCTTTCAAATGGTTCTAGAAGTTCTGGATATCTTTCAAATACACCGAGTAAAGGATTTGCAATATTTATACAAGTCTTTAGTTGGATAGCAATATTTATCATGTCCTTTAAACTAAATGAATTGCTTCTCATATACGCGTCCATTGTATCATAAATCTCTTCTATTTCATCTATACTATCCACAAATAGTAATTCACTAAATCCAAACTGGTGATAGATAAAACAAGAGATTTGTCCTAGACATTCCTTTAATAGTTTCATAAGTACTACAGAAGTTTCATCTAAATAAGGAACAAAAGCATCTGATTGTTCTTCAACTATTTCTTTGCATTTACTAAATAATTCTAGGAATCCTCTAACTCTTCTTCTTAGTGATGGTAATGACGGAAGATAGTGAGTTGATAATTTCTCCATGCTTGATGTATCAATAGTTAATAATCTCTCTGTATCCATTACTAACTCAATTCCACTGTTAAAAGATTTATCAGTTGAATTTATATAATTCTCTAAAGCTACTGCTATTCCCATTATCTCATACTGTACTTTAAGAGAGTCTTTAAGGTAAAGAACCTTTTCTTCCAAGTTCTTTACACCTGTTACTGCTGTACTATTAAATACTAATTCTACTACTTTCATTTATAATTCCTCCAATATATTTTTATTAATAGATTTAATTCTCATAACCAAAATCAGGTAGATACACTTCAGTATCTGTATTATCTTCATCAAGTACTCTAGTTGAAATACTTTCATTTAACATGTCCATAGTATTTCTATTCGACTTATCAGAACTAGATTTTACTTTAGATAATAAATCCTCTAGAGTCTTCTTAGAGGAAATATTTGTAGCTGGTGTATTTACATCTACAGCTCCACTAGTAAGACAGCTTGACTGTAAAGCCTCTAACTTATCTGCTAAACTACTTGCTTTATCTAAAGAGTAGACACTATCTAAATCCTTCTTTTTATCTGAGTGTATAACATCTATTATATCATCTTTTGTTTTAGGTTTCTCTTTGTGTAATTCTATCTCATCTTCAATTACTAAATCATCTTCAGAGGTAGTGTTGGTAGATGTACTACTACTACTCTTATGAACATTACTTATGTTATTTAAAGCACTGTCCATACTTTTCTCAACTTCTATATTTTCTAGTCTATCTAAATCTACTGGATATCTGAATTTATCTATTATAAAATAAAAACCTATACAAAGTAGTTCAGAAAGTATTAATGCAGTTAATGGCAAGAAACCTCTAACTATAACAAATACCTTTGTAAACATAATAGTCTGGATAAGTGATAAAACTATCAGTAGTGTATTAAACCCTATAAGAGTAAGTAAGAACTTCTTACTGTATTCTCCTAATAATAAAATCTTTTTAGATACTTCTGATATTAACCTATAAGGAGCGAACACAATCATAAGTATTATTAGCTTTATCATATCTATAGGATTGTCTACATTATCATTTATTTTCTTTTCACAATACCTCATTATGATAACCTCCAAAGTATAAATAATATTAGAGATACAGTAAATAGATAATCTATTTTTATACCACTATTATTTTTACTGAAGAGAATTAAATAAGTGCTTATTATACAAAACAGAAATATGATTACTGCTTGAAATAATAATTTAATCAAAATCAATATCATCAACTCCACTTGGAATATCTAATTGTGTTTTAAAATCAATACATTCCATTTCTCTAGGATTGGTTACTAACCCATCCTCTAGGTCGTACATAAATAGAAACTTCCTACCAGCAGATAAAGCAGTTGTATTTAATGTATATAAAACATATCCACCTTTACTGCTATAACCTTCTCTTAATATTTGAACTTCAGTAGGTTTCTTATTAAACTTTAGATAAGTGTTTAGTGCTCTGTCTGAATTAGTCACAGTCAGATACTTGTATGCAGATTCGGTAGTCAGTTTCTCTAGGTCGTAATCTTGTACAGCTAATTGCTCTATTGTATCGAAATTGTAAAGAAGTTTCACAACCTTAGCACCTTCAGTTTCTTTAGGTGTTCTCATAGCCATAAACATAAATCCAATTATAACTAATAATACAACTATTATAGATACTAGTATAGATTCGTAAATAGTCTTGTTTGCAGTTAATTTATTCTTGTTCATCGAATAACCTACTTAATGCTTTATCCTCATCTAGATAAGATTTAGTAAATTCATCTAGGTCTGGATTAGTTATTTTCTCTACATAGAATATAGAATCACCTAAATCATATTGACCAGTAGTATTACCTAGTATTAATTTACCTAGAGGTGAGCTAGTATTTAGAACTGGTTCTGTTAAAAAGTTACCAGAGTCTCCCAACATAACTACTCTTGGTTCTGGTAAATTTGGTGAAGATATCTTTATAATACTACCTACCACTATTAACTGTGAATTATCATAACTAACTATCTCGTACTTTAGAAGTCCCTCTAAATCAGACTTCTTAATATTAGCTGCAGTTAACTTAGCTTTGGCTGCATCATACTCAGAGTTTTCACTTAAATCACCCTGTTCTGCAGCGGCTTTAAGCTCTTCTTCTATTTCAGGTATATCCACCTCTATTAAGTTTTTCAACTGATTTGTAAAAAGACTGTATTGTAATTTACTTATCTTCTTTGACATAATAACCTCCTAATTAAAATTCTATTATTGTTGGATACTTTAGGAAATCATCTTTGCCTGAGTAATCCATTATTTTTGTATAGTCTGAATCTATACAGTGTACAGAAATCTCTTTTAATGAGAATTTAGATAATACAAAAGTAGGGAATCCTAATCTACTACGCCTAGCAATTAACTCACTTATTATAGTATAGGATTCCCTATGCTTATCTAGTTTAGTTACTGTTATAAAACAAACAGGACAAGTTATATAACTGTCATAGTTAATATATCCATAAAGTTTCCAGTTAGGATTATCTCCACCTAATGTTAAAAGTCTTTTTAACTCTACTGTATCTATAAATGGAGAAACTTTAACATTGTTTCTTATAGCATGTTGCATACAACTATATGCTAAAATAGTCTTACCCATTTTAGATGGACCACTTATAAATACAGATAGGTTAGGTATCATACCGTCTTTGAATTTCTCATGCATAACCTCTAACCTATTACAGGCATTCTTAAACTTTATATTGTTATCCATCTCTGGATGATTATCTAAGAGTATTTGTTTTGACCACATAACTCCTACATAATTATTAGGTATTTGTGAGAATGAAGACTTCTTTATAAAAGACTCTTTATCTTCTTTCTTAACTATTAACTTTGATGAATCTTTATGACAGCTTTTACATCCGCCATCTACACCTTCATCTCCGCAATTGAAACATATAGACATACTAACTACCTCCTAAATATTTAATTCTATACTCTTTAGATCTGTAAAGGCTTTATCAGAATCTAAACCAGTAGATGCATAAGAATCCATTTCTATAGTATCTAATAGCTCTGATAAATGCATAACGTTAGAGCAGTCAGAATCTATTCTACAGATATCTGGAACTACTACAATATTTTTTATATTATAACAAGTTTTATTACTCTTTCGTAGAAGACCTTTTATAGACCTAATGTGCTTTACGTTAGATAAATAAGGATTAGCTACTTTAGAGCGTTTTCCTTTAGATATTAAAGTCCAGTCATCACCGTAAGAGTTTCCCTTAATAAGTGTGGAGTAATTTTTACACTCCACACAATATATTTTATTAGTTATTATAATTAAATCACACTCAGTACCTCTGTTTATTCT
>JBOFSX010000231.1:0-7979 GCA_051651765.1 Anaeroplasmataceae bacterium
CCTTGCAACTTTGATTGTTCTTTTTTTGCCCCCCAACTTCAAAATATTTCAATATTTATTTCTTGCTAGGTCTAATACCGACGAATTGGGTTTGAAAAAATAGCCGTTTTTTTTAATGGGGAGGCTATGTATCTATAGCTATATATTATTTACTGTAAAATTGGTTATAAATTGGTTGTAAATTACTTAAAAAAATCAACATAACTAACATTGTGTTAACTTTTTTAAACACTCTTTAATCCTTCTGTTCTCCTAGCTTTAAACTCAATCTTATATTTTATAGTTTACGTTACCTCATTGTGTTAACTTCTTTGTTTAAAACAATGATTTTATAACCTATTTAATAGTTATAAAATCATTGCTTTTTTCAATGTTTTATACTGCTTTTACCTCTGCTAATGCGATACCTTCTGGATTGACTACTACTAAATCTACCCTCATATGTATTCTTAATCCTACTTGTAACCTTTGGAACATATCTCCTGTTGTTCCCCACTCTATATTTATATCTTTATTTAATCCCATCAATAAACAATTGCTATCATATATTAAAGCATTATTGTTTTCTATATTATTGCTTTCTGATATTATGTAGTTGCTCATTGAGTTTGGTGCTGTTATATATTGTCCTGTGCTATCTTTCTGTGTTTCTAGTTCTGTAGCTAAGTCAGTGTTATAACATATATTAGTTGGAATGTAGTTGGCTTTTTTAACAGCCTTAGTACCTTTCAATATTAAGTCATAATCAGCTTTTTCATTTGATACTTTATTAATAGTTGTGTATTCACTAATTCCCTTTATTTCAGTTGGTAACCCCTCTACCTTACCTTTCCCGTACATCATAGCTTTATCTAAGGCTTGACCTATTGCCTTACTTACTGATGTTTCAAGTTGTACAGTTAAGTTCTCGGCTGTTTCTAATAACTTCATTGATATTGGTACAAATATAGCTAACGTTTTACCCTCTAGGTCTACACCTTCAAATACGGCTTCTGATATTGGTATTAACTCGTCTTCATCAACAAAATGAGCTACGGCATCCTTCTTTTGTGTTATCACAGTCATTTTATTTGTTTTCATTGGAATAACTGGCACACTTCCTAATATTGCTGATTTACTTCTTGCAACATCTATTATTTGTGAAGCTGTTTCTATTGGTAAAAGAACCTTATTAGTTCCTGTGTTCATACTTCTATTGTATGCTTGTTCTTCTTCAGCATTGTTCCAACCTGCTCCAGCCATTCCCCTTACTAACTTTCCTAAATCTATTTTTTTATTACTTCTTTCATTATCTTTAATTTTAAATTTTTCTTTAGGTAATATAACATCTTTGAACATTCTTACCTCTACTGAATCCATTGAATTACGTTCTTCATGAATATTTTTATCTTCTATATTTCTTTTAATGTTTGTAAATTCATTTTCAAATAAATTTACAATAGCTTCATTGTCGTCCTTTTCTATGGCTTCTTTTATTAATGATCTTGTATCCTTTTTATTATCTGGATTAGACATTCCAAATAATTGCAGGTTCATTCCTCCCATTAATCCACTTCTTTTTTCTTCACTTAATACTTTTGTTCCCATATTGTATCCCTCCTATTTTTTGCTTATTGTTTTTATAAATATTTCTTTGATCATATTTTCTACATCTTGGTCCATTTGCTCACCAGCTAATGTTTTGTAATATAATCTAGTTATAATTTCCTTTTCTACTTGATTTACAACTTCTGAATTATATGCCTCGATTAATTTTTCTTCTTTTAAATTTTCTTCTTTAAAAGGATTGAAATTAACTTCCACATTATGAATTGCATATAACAAACGTGATGATCCACATAATTCTAATTGTGAATTTAATATAGGTGTATTAACTTTAAGTTCGTTTACTGTTTTTATTACACTCCCTCTTATAAATGAGCTTACTGTTTTTTCATCTGAATAACCTATCACTTCCTTAACCTCTTGTAATTCTTTTTCTGTAATTCTTACCTTTAAAAATTTATCTTTATTTTGTTCCATTTTTATACACTTCCTTCTAAAATTAATTAATTCAAATATATTTGTACCCTAATTATATCGTTTTAGATGCACAAAGTCAATTTTTTTATATAAATAAGACTACCTAAAATATTTTTAGGTAGTCTTATTTATATTGTTTTTTTATCTAATTAACCTACTGTATAAGTTCTTAATATCTTTTAATGTATATTTACTTAGGTCTTTCCCCTCTGCCTTTAAATCGTCCATTATTCCCATAAAAATAAACATATCCATTGTTTATATCTCCTTTACTATTAGAGATATATATATTATACTTATCTTGCTTATGGAGTGGGTATATTATATATATCTGCTTTTTTTATGCTATTTTTTATTCCCTAGTTCTTCAATCATTTTAAGTAATTGCTTTTGTCTTTTTTTCACTTCTTGATTATTCATTAGTTTATAGCTCCCCTTTTCCCTTTGTATATCCCTTTTATTAATACCATTCTATTTCTTGATACTCAGTATTCACGTATACACGCCACCAGTTATCATTTAATCCATATACCTTTATAGTAGGTTGTAACAAGTCTGCTACGCTTATAATCTCTTCTAGTGGCTCAAATTTATATGCTCCAACTGTTGGGTTAACTGTCTTGAATGTTTCATATAGTTCCCTTTTGCTTATTATCCTTTTAACCTTCATATCATCCATACCTTTTATACCTCCTGTTTATATCCTAGTATTCTTTCGTAACTGTGAGCCATTGTATAAAATACAACATTATCTAATTTACTCTTACAATATCCCTCGAACTCTTTTAATTCTGTTCCAGTTGTAGCTACTACTATACAATTACCTTCTTTTAATTCTTCTCTTTTTAATAACATTTAATCAACCTCACTATTATTCTTTTCTACGTGATCTAATATTACTTTTCTTATAAATGTTGCTGTTTTTAAATTTTCTTTTTGTGCTGCTGCATCAATTATTTTTTTTTCTTCTTCTGATACTCTTAATTCAATTCTTGAAGTCTTCAATCTGTTCACCTCCTAAAACTATAATACCGTACATTGTACGGTATGTAAAGAGTTTTTTTATATTTTTTTAACTTCGCACTAAATTACTGTTTAATGCTATGTTTATTTAATCAAGTTAAAACATTGCCGAAAATACATTTTCAAGCAATGTATTAAATTATTAAATAAGCCATTTACAATACTAAATATCATAAATGGCTTATTTCTAATCTCTATTATATTTTTTCATATATTCTAATAATGCCATTGCCAGCAAGTCCTGATTCTTTATTGTTTTATATTCCTTCGTGAAATTCCTCCAACTGTTGTATATATCTTTATCAAGTTTAAATCCTACGGGTATTATTTCATTGTTTAATATGTTTCTATCAACTTTTATTTCTATTGGTTCAACATCAATTATATTTTCATTGGTTATACATTTGTTATACTTTTGTATTACTTCTTTAATAGGATCTATTAGTTCTATTAATTCTTTTATTGATTTTATATCTATATCATTTATTATATTAGGCTCTTTTTTTTCTGGTATTACTTTAGTTATACTTTTGTTATACTTTTCATTATTTTTAGTTATACTTTTAGGTATACTTTTGTTATACTCTTCATTATTTTTAGTTATACTTTTAGGTATACTTTTGTTATACTCTTCATTATTTTTAGGTATACTTTTGTTATACTCTTCATTATTTTTAGGTATACTTTCGTTATACTTTTGTATACCTTCTATATATTTATTATCTATTCTTTTATATCCCTTTCTTAAAAGCCTTTTATGAATTACTCTTTCATTAACTCCAAATACGTTATTTTCAATATCTATCATTGTTCTATTCTCTAACTCTTTGTTTATAGTATTAACTATTCCTTCTAAATTATTAATATCCCATTCCATAAAATCCCCCCTGTTATACTTTTGTTATACTTTTGTTATACTTCTATGTAAATATGTCCATTTCCTTTTTTTATGTGATAACGGTCTGTATTTTGTAGTTGCTGTAGGAGGTTAGCTAAATCATCTAATCAAATTCAAATAATTACTACTGTGAAGTCTTTTGAAATAGCTACTTTTCGCATTTTTTAGCTATGGCTAAATATTTTTTTATAGTCTGGTGTTTTTAGCTATAGCTAAATATTAGATTTTTTTATTTTTAGCTATAGCTAAAAAAATGAATTTCACAGTTATAAACATGTATTTCAGATACATTACATTGTAATACTTATGTCATACATAATATTTAAGTATTTTTTATAATTTCGCAAAATTTACGTTTAGCGAAATTATTATTTTTTATAGTTTTATGCCATTCCTAGTCAATGATCTATATAAAATTTAATGCTTTTTAGTTTACTGGTACTTAACTTTAAAATAAAAACCCTTATTTCGTGTCTACATTTTAATTTCAACACGAAATAAGGGTAATTTTTATTATTTTAGAAAAGGTCAATTTGTCCGATTGCTGTCACGATAAAGTCACGCGTGACTTTATAATTATAATTCATATCAAAACTGAAAATTTCGTTTTTGCTATAATAATTATACAAGTCTTGAAATTCACGATTTGCATAATTATTATGTTTATACTTTAGGTTATGACTTATTTTCTAACGTCAATGTTTAAAGCAATTTCTAATTGCCTTGTTTTTGCCTTGCAAAAATTTATACATTGGTAATGACGGGGTTTACCCCAAATTACAAGTTGGAAAATAAGTCATTATCGATAGATTTTTTCTAATTCTATCAAGAATACTATTTTAAAAGGGCTTGAACATAAAAAACATATGTAACAAATTAATTTTACCTATAAAACCCTTTTGTATTTTTATTTACATATAAATTTTATTATTTTTTAAGATTAATATTTATCATTGTTAATTTTATTTATAGTTGCTGGAGATACTTTATATTTCTTTGCCTTTTGCCTTGTACTTCCTGTATCTTTCTTAATTAAATTTACTTCTTCTTCTGTGAATTTCTTTTTATTATATCTAAATACTATATAACCATTTTCCCCTTTAATAACATCTTCATGGCTTGGAATTAATTCATATTTTTCAATCATTGCTTTTTCATATTCAGTATATTTTTTATTTTTAGGTAAACAATGATAATTTTCAAAGAATTGTTTTAAAGTATTATCATCTTTGCTAGTCATAGAATATATATTTTTATTTTCCATATTATCTCCTTTGATGTTTATTTATTATATATAAACACTTTTGTATTAAAATTTACCCTCTGCAATATCCATTATTTTTTTATATACTTACTAAAATCTATTATCTTAACTGAATCTTCTATTTTTCTAGTTTCATTTTCGTACTGCTCTTGATATAAGTTATCCAATTTTATAAATGTTCCTATGTATTCCCTTGCATCTTCTAAAGTTAAATTTTCTATACCTATATTTTCTATTGTAGTTTTTATCAATGTACTTTCTTCTAAATTGTCTATATTGGTTCTATCTGCTGATTGTTTTATTAATCTGGTTAGGTACTTTATTTGTTTTGGTGTTATTGGTCTTATCTCTTTCAATATTATCACTCCTGTAATAGTAGTAGTTGTTGTTTTAGTGGTTATTTTACTAAAGTAAAACTTAAAGAGAAGATACATACATATTAAGGGACCATTTCATTAAACTTTTTTAGACTTAATTATTTGTGATATTCTTCCCTTGCTTATTCCTAATTCTTTTGATATTTCAATTTGTTTATATCCTTTTTCGAATAGTTCATAAACCTTTTTTATTAATTCTTCTTTCTGTTCTTCTCTTTTAGTTAATCCCTTGTTATTTCTTCTATTTACCTTTCTAGTGTTGTTTTTTCTTTCTAGCTTTACATTATCACTTATTATTGTTGATAGCTCTCTCTGTTCCTCGTGGCTTATATTAAGCATATTTATTATAGTTTCATTCTTAGGCAAGATTAAGTTATCGGCTCTTTTATAGCCATTTCTTACTATTGTTCTTATTTCGCTTTGGCTTGTCCTACCTTTTGCCTTTAATTTATTGCTGATACGCTCTAATTCCTCTTTTACCTTATCTGAGTTACTTCCAGTCGATAATATATAATATGTCCCGTATAACATCATAAAGGCGTTTCTATTGCCCTCTATATTATAATTTCTTAGCTTTAATAATTTTGTTAAGTCATTGAACCTACTACAATTTAAATTATAGGCACTTTGAAATAACACAAATTTAGATTTTTTCTTTTCTTTTGGTTTACTTTCTTTCTTAACATATGGCATATATTTATTGTATAAGTCGTATAAATCATATTCTTTTATATCATTGTTAACTAATTCTTTTACTACTACTTCATACTTGCTATTTATTGACCCAATAACTCGTAATGGTTGTGTAGGTGCTATTGCTTTCATATCTGCCCCTAGACTTAATAATTGAGTATTAAAATGTCTTTGTAGCTTTTTCCATACATATAAATTAGTTTTGTTAGTGCCTGCATAATCTTTTATAATCCATTTTATATGTATTCCTCCACCTGTAGAGATAATCATTTGATATTTGGGTATTATATTATTCTTAACTAATAAATCTATTTCTTTTATTGTTTCTTCTATATTTTCAACGTGATCTATGTCACTCCATAACATTCTAAGTTGTAATAAATTGCTTTCAGTTCTTCTTTCTATGCTCTTAAATGTATTTGGTGTACAATATACATCATAATACCCACTGTACCCACTTACTACGTCATCAATGTAATAACTTTCTGTTGCTGTTAGAGGTAATAAGTCCCCTAATAATTTAATCATTGTATGCGTGTAGCCTTCAAAAAAGCTTTCTTCTTTTAGTATTGCCATTATATTCATCCTTTCTATTAAAAAAAGCCTTCTTTAGGTTTTAAATATCCTAAAGAAGGCTTGAAATATTTTTAACTAGATGTTATAATGTGCCTAGTAAAAGCTTTCAATACTTTTTTGGGTAGTTGGTTTACCTAATGAGTATCTTAATAATGTATTACAAGTACATTGCTAAGAATGAGGGCTTTGTTTTTTTATTTATTAAAATAATAATAACCTTTATTCTTATCTATATCAATAGATTATAGCAATATATTTTATTAAGTACCTTTATACGACTTTTTTAAATTTTCATTTTCTAAAACTCTGTGAATAATTTTTAATTAATTTACCTCGGTCTATTTGTCACAGGTATTTTTTATAACAAATCCTCATTTTGATGTGTTGTCATAATTATTATGATTGCAAATATAATCTATAACTTTCTTTCTATTCTGATTATAAAATGATTTATCACCAGTTAAACAATAAATACATAACAATGCAGCGTCTAACATTTTGAATGGATCTTCTTCTAGATTTATATCAATTCTTAATTTTTCACTAGCTTTTATTCTTTCAGAATATAAATATTGTTTTGCCTTTGGTCTTCCATTATTGTTTATATACTCTGATTCTAAATTGTTTTTTAAAATAATTGTCACCTTCCTTTTAAACTTATAAAACTGTATTTCTATATCTTTCAACCCAACCATTATTTTTACGCCATGTTTTAACTGTATCTATGGCTACATTATGCTTTATTGCTATGTCTTTTATTTTCATATTGTTAAAATAATCTATATAGGCTTTTTCAATTCTTTCACTTGTATTTTTAACCCTGTTTAATACTTTTACTTGTTGCACCTTACTTGTTGCACCTGTATTTTTTTTGGTATGCGTTGCACGAGGGGTTGCACACCATTTCCCACGTTTAGACCATGATTTCACTGTATTAATTGACACAATATATTTTATAGCAATTTCTTTTAATTTCATTCCTAAAACATAGTCATTGTAAGCTTTTTCTATTCTTATTTTAGATTGCTTTCTATCCATTTTTAACACTCCATTTTTTGTTTATGCACCTTGCAACTTTGATTGTTCTTTTTTTGCCCCCCAACTTCAAAATATTTCAATATTTATT
>JBOFSX010000232.1:0-4103 GCA_051651765.1 Anaeroplasmataceae bacterium
TGTCCTTCATGTTGTAAACACACCATTAGACATTATACACATTGTTCCAATTTTAGTAGTATACCATGCCAGTGAAAAGAATCCTATAAGTAATGACATTTTCCAACCTCCTCTGTTTCTTATATAATAATTATAACATATTATTCAGTTAAAAGCAATTTTCATTTGCATCATATAACATTGTTCTTAAATCCCATATATCTCCATTATGTGATTCAATTATACTTACAATTTTATCATAATTAATGCTTTCGTCAAATAATAATGTGTCGTAATCACACTCAAATTCATTTAAGTAAAATACAACAACTCTGCCATCATGAAGTCCCAATACAATATAATCATTTGAATCTCTTATCTTGTATTGTGTTGAATATGCTAAATGTTCAAATTCAAGTGCTATTTCATCATTAAAACTTCTTTCTATACTTGACTTATGCTTTGTAATATCGCTAATATCTAGTGTTTTGTATACAAAAGTTTTCATACAAAAATTAGAATCTGGATTTCTCTTTTTATCTAATACTGATTGTAAGTTTGCAATACCACCAGTTTTTATAGGATTGTATTTTTTGATAAATTCGATTAAAATTAGTTCATTTGGGCTTATGGAATTGTTTAATAACACATCTCTATACTCTTCGAAATTATCTTCCATCATTGTAATTCCAACTGCAACGGCACCACTTCTTGAAACACCAGCTTGACAATGAACAACTATATCAGCTTTTGGATATTTTTTTACAAATGTATCTATTGTTTCAACATCATTTTCTGAGAAGTTCCTCATGCCATTAAAATCACTAATTTCTTTCGTATTATGCTTGTGTGAAACATAAAATCCTAAATCATCACAAACAATGCTTATAGAATCTTTAAACATATTTTTATATTTGTCTTCCAATGGTGTTTCACATGTAGAAGTAATACTAATAAGTATCTTTTCGTTTGCCATTTGTCTTGTAAAAACCTTTTCTATATATTCCTTTGGGAATGTTCTTATCGTTCTCATTTTTATCACTCCTTTAACTCTTATACAATTATTATATCATAAATCATATGCAAAGTCAAATTTAATTTACATAAAAAAAACGGTCATAATGACCGTTTTTTATCTTGTTATTATTGTGTATTCTAATTCCATATTATCATAAACACTTCTAACTTCATTTGATGGGTCTATTAGATAGAACGTATCAGACACATCACATATCGAAATATCCCCAGTAGAGTCGCCAAAACCAATAACTTCTTCACAATAGTCCTCATCAATAAGTCTTTTTATAATTTCAGCTTTAATATCTGACTTATATGTTTCTTTTATAATAGTTCCATTGTAAGCACCCATAGTATCTTTTCCATATATAGCTCCAAATCCCATTGTAAACCCAAGCTTTTTAACAAATCCTTGAACTAAATCATTTGTAGACCCACTTATTATTACTGTTACAAAACCTTCTTCTTTTAATTGATGGAATTTAGAAATTACTTTTTCATAATATTTATGATTTAAAGATACGAACTCGTCAATAAGTAAATCCTCTGTATAAAAACCTTTTATTGCTTTTCTATAAAATTCTCCACACATCATTATTTTGTGTTCGTTTTTCATGTCATTTTGCCATGCTTCATATATTCCATCATCATCTCTAATAATGCCTTTTTTAATTAAGAATCCACAATGCCCTAATACAGCACTACCATCTATTATCGTGCCATCAAAATCGAACAAAGCCCATTTTGTGTTTGCTCCCACTATACTTCTGTTTAATACGTCATTAGTTAATTTCATCATTTTCAAATCTCTCCTTTGTTTTGCTTTCTATGTAATTATTATAACACACTATTTATTAAAAAATCAAATTCTATTTACATTCTTTCTAAGATAACTTTTACAACACCATTTGTCTTTACTATTAGTTTATTTAATCTCTTGTTATCGTATCTTGATATAAGCTCTTTTTCTAAATCTTCAAGAGTGTAATCACCAGCACCAATCCCAGTACCATTCTTAATACATACAACTCTGTAAAATTCAATTCTTCTACCATGCTCAAAAACATATTCTTTTTCAACTATACACTCATGTAATGTATCACATGTTGAAAACTCTAATTCAACTATACTACCTACTTCCATTTCAACTACTCCTTTTATTTAAAATTCTGTATATCCGTTATATCCACCGAAGAAACATAATATTCTCCACACATTACTTTGGCATGTTCAATCGCACAACTCCTTAGACTTCTATTAAACAAGTCATAATTATCAATGACATCTTGATTAAATCCAAGTATCAACATAGTATGTCTAAGACTATCGTCATGTCCAATTTTAGTATATGTAAAGTATACTTTAAACAACCTCATAATCATACCACCCATTAACATAGCCGTAGGTTAAAGATGTTTCACTGTTTGTAGTAGTGATGTCTGAAATATTTTCAGACTCCCATATTTCAAATAAATCTTCGTATTTCATATAGTTACCTACCTTTCTCTTTTTTAGATAAAATATTCCATGTTGTATCAGCTAATGGTCTTTTCTTATAAATAAAAGTATCATTCGAGCCTTTCTTTTTATCAGCGAGTCTTTGAGTATTTTTAGCTGTTACCTTTAATATCCTATCTAATTCTGCTACTTGTTCTTCTAAATGAGCAACTATTGTAATTGGATTTTTTACTAACTTATTAAGTATCTGTGTTAATCTTCTTCTTTGCTCTGTTTTAGTCATTGTAGTCATATATAATCACTCCCGTTGTCTTTTGTTATTTACATTATATCATACTTTTTATATTAAGTCAATTTTGATTTACATTACTTCTTTGTGAATTTAGATTGAACTTTACTCGCCATCAATCCTACACCTATTGGTGGAAACAGGATAGAACCAAGTATTGTTGCTACTGTATTTATTTTCTTACTTTTTTCACATGCTGTATCTATTTTGTCAACAACTTTTTCTAATACCATTTTTCCATATGGAGTATTGGCTGTATCTATAACTACTTTAGATATTTTTAAATTATCTTTCTTAGAATCTTCCATTGTTCCAACAACTGTATCTATGATACTTGAAGCTACTTCAGTTGAATCAAAGTTAGTTGGTTTCTCTTGCATAGCATTAAAAGTAGACACAACATCTGATAATACTTTTACAGCAATATCTCCATATGATTCAATTTGAATATTCGGATTCTGTTCTTCATTTAATATTTCATTATTTTTTTTCAAAACACACCTTCCTATATAATTATTTTATAAATATATTATACAATATTTTTCAATTAAAGTCAAATTACATTTACCTTTTTCTATTCTTTCGAATACGTCTATTTATCCTATGAATATATAATAATATAAATGCAAGTAATACACCACTCATTGTAATGTCAATTTGTACGTTTACATTAATCATTTGATAAGCTCCCAATCATATTTTTAATGGTAAAACAAGGAGCTTACAGCTCCTTATCAACCTCTTTCATTTTTACTAAGATTGCTTGAACCTTTTCTTCTACAAGTTCCTCTAATGTCTTTTCCTGTTGCACTGGTTCTTCTTTTTTAGAAGAGAACATGTCAAACATTCCACCGAATCCAGAAGAATCTTTATTTTCCATCATAGACATCATCATGAATGGCAACATTTGATTTTGAGCTTGACCTTGCTGATTTCCACCCATAGACATCATCATAAATGGTAGCATTGAGTTTTTGTCAGAAGATTCACCGTTCATAATAGACATCATCATGAATGTAGTCATGTCTAACCCACCTTGCCCGTTAGTTCCATTCATACCACCCATTAACATAAGGGGCATTAGTTTATCTGTCATACCACCGTTATTTCCAAACATAGATAAAGGACTTGTTATAACTCTTACAAATTCAGTTCCAAAGAACATGTTTTTAACCTTAACGATAGTTTCTTGTTTTTGAGTTTCAATGTTCACCATTGTTAAATTAGTTGCGTCATTTACAATAAATGTTTCATTATTTCTTACAACAATATCTCCATTTGTTAACTTGTCAATCTTCTTAGGTAAGATGAATACACCACCCATATCAAATGCAAAGTTATTTATGTCAGTTAATTCAAT
>JBOFSX010000233.1:0-3562 GCA_051651765.1 Anaeroplasmataceae bacterium
CTATAGATATTGTATTTGTTAAAGATTTAAAAATTGGATTAAATACTATTCAAGTTAATCAACAATTACAGTATTATACTGCAAATTATGCTGTTAACACGACAAATGGCGTTTTAGAGTATCTAAAAGCTGAGTTAACTGTTAGTGTATTTACAGAAGACATCATTTATGGTAATGCTAATCCTGAATTTAACGTTGTTGTTAATGGATTGGTTGGAGATGATAAGTTCTCAGATTTAGAATCACTAAATGGGCAAAATATTTACAATTCTATTGTTATTACTTCGAACTATAATGCAAATTCATCTACTAATAGAAATGTAGGAACTTATAATCTTAATGTAAGAGGGCTTTCTGAATCTCATTTCTATAAATTAAATTATGTAACTTCGACTTTTAACGTTGTAAAAGCTACGTTATCGGCATCTATAAGTGACAAAGAAATCACATATGGTTCAGTATTTCCTTCTGACTTTAATTATCAAATTACTGGATTTTTATATAATGACACTGTATCAAGCTTAGATGGAAAACATTCATTTGTATCGACATATAATCCAGTTGCAGGAAGTGAAAACAGATTAGTTGGAACATATCCTGTTTCAATAGTTAATCTTTCTTCACCAAATTATAACATCGTGACTTCATCGGGTAGCGTTATTGTAAAACCGAAAGAACTAAATATAAACATCATTCCATATGATTTGGTTTATGGTAATGCCAATGTTCAAGTTAAATTTAATGTTGTTGGTGATCCTGCTGCGTATTTAGAAACTAATTCTATAGCGTCTAGCTTCATTTATTCATTAAATGACTTCGAGGGAACTGATTACTCAGAACTTGCTGTTGGTAAATATAAAATATTAATTGAAGGTAACACTTCAGAATTTGCTAGCAATTACATCTTTAACTATGAAGAAACTTCTTTAAATGTAATACCTAGAAAAATTCATATTTCTGTAGCTAATGCATCTATTAACTATGGTGATGATTTTGTGCCAAATGTAATAATTGAAGGAGCTCTAGAAGCTGACATAGCGGGTTTATTGGAGCTAGTTAAAGTCCAAACTGATTACTCTACAATCGATCCAAATAATAGAAATGTTGGTAGTTATGTAATTTCAGTTGATAATGATTATATTTTTGATAATACAGCAGAGGGACCTTTTTCTAACTACGAAATTAACAAAGTTAATAATGCGGTATTAGTTGTTAATAAAGCTAAAATTAGTGTCACAATGAATGATATTGAAAGAGAATATGGTTATAAATTTGATGTAAAAGATGTTGATTATAATATTTCTGGATTTTTATATGAAGATGATATTAAGTTAAATATTTTATTGGATACTGTTTATGATATAAACTATTTAGAAACTAGAAAAGTAGGTCAATATTTAATTGAAGGATATTCAACTATCGTTTTACAAAATTATGATATTGATTTTAATGAAGCATATTTAACAATTACTCAAAGAGATTTAACGGTTTCAGTTGCTGATAAAGTTATTAATTATGGTTCTAATTATGGGAAATTTGATTTATCTATTTCTGGATATTTTAGTTCTGATTATCAAGATATAATTACTAATGTGACTATATTAACTTCATATGATCTAATGACAAATAATAATTCTGGAATATATGACATACAATTAGAATATACAAATGAAAACTATAATATTGTTTTAAACAACGCTAAATTAACAGTTCATAAAATTAATTTAACAGTTAATTTAAACGATATAGTAATTGTATATGGTGATGTAGTTGAGGATGATAAATATACTTATACAGCTTCAGGCTTCGTGAACTCAGATACCATCGAGTCAACTGGACTTTCATTTTCATTTAGTACTAATTATGACCCAAGCATTAATGTTCCGTCTAATAGATTCAATATTTTTGCTACTTTAGAAAATCAATTAACTAATTACAACGTAATTATTAATAATGGATTTATATTAGCTAACTCTTTTAGAATTTACTTCAATGTTTTTGATGCAAATGTTGAAAGCGGAGAAGAAGTTGTTATTATTAACTTTGGAGATGAATTAAAATTAAATCAAACTCCAATATTAAGTAAAACTGGGTACACATTTATAGGTTGGTATACAGATGAATTATTCAGAAATAAATATGATTTTACATCAAAAGTAAACTCGAACTTCAAGTTATATGCAAGATTAGATAGAAATGAACAAACTATTTTTGGTAAAGTTGTTAATACTTCTAATGAAGGTGTTGCAAACGCAAAAGTATCAATTTTAGACAATTCATATTTATTATCTGAAACAGTTACTGATGAATTTGGATACTTTTCACTATCTAACGCAATTAACGGTGTAATCAACTTTAAAATAACTATATCATCTATTGATAAAGATAGATCATTTATTAAAGCGTATCACGTTCTTAACTATGAACTAGATAACGTAATTATTGTGTTAGATGACAAAAATGTTAATACTGATATATCTGTTAAAAGTTCTAAAAATTCATTTATTGTTTCTAATGTTGATTCAATTTTAACTACTAAACAGTTAGAGGAAGCTGCAAACGGAAAATTGTATTCAGCTTCTGTTGAAATAAACGGAGAAACAGATGAAACATATAAATCTTTATCAAAAAGATTTATGTTTGAAAACAAAGATATACTAGCTTATTTTGTTCTTGATGCAATTGTTGATTCTGATCAAAGAAATTTAAAGGAAGATTCACAAAAATTCTCTGGTTTACTGAAAATTATCGTTAAACTAGAATCTAAGGTAAGTTTTAACACTATTTCTGTATTAAGAAATGTAGGAGGAGAGTATGATGAATTATCATTTACTCCTAATCAAGATGGTGAATATATTGAATTATTAGATAATTCTAATTACCTTGAAATAAATATTGTTCAAGAGGGAGAGTTTGTCTTATTGAACAACTCTAAAATTAATACAACACAAAATATAATGTCTATAGTTTTAATTATTACAAGCTTTGCAGTATGTTTGGTGTCAATTAAAGTACTAGCAACAAAAAAATATTAATTAAGGGTTAATCGCCCTTAGTTGATATTTAAATAAATTTAGTTGCATAACTAAAGAAAGGAGTATTAATATGGTTTTTAAGAAAATAATAAAAATTAAAATAAAATTTAAATACTTGTCTAAAGCTTTTAAAGTATCTATTGTTGCATTATTAATAGCCCTAACTTCTTCATTTATGTTTAAAGATAGTGTAGTTCTTGGTGCAGATACACCAGAAGCTTCACTCGGAATTGATGAGTTTGAAACTTGGCAAATTGCCCCCATAAATGGAATAAATGCTACAACAAAACAAACCTTGGGTGTACTTGGTAAACGTACAAAATATCGTTTAACAAAAAACACAACAATATATATACCAGACAAAACGGAAAGTGATGAAGCAAGAGGTGATTCTGCACTAGAGATACTAGGGCACGTTTCATTATATATTCCAGCTGGCGTATTGTTAGATGTCAAAGGTGGATCTGGTTCGAATTCTCCAACCTTAGATTGGTCTACGATAGGTAATTCAATGGTACATTCTAACT
>JBOFSX010000234.1:0-3260 GCA_051651765.1 Anaeroplasmataceae bacterium
CTTTTTGAGATAATTTACCATGAGTAAATATTCTAACAAAAGACGCTAGCATCGCAACGTAGAATGGCACTTGTGTTTCACCACCTGATTTTTCTTTAAAAACTTTAGAATATAACATAATATCACCAACTTGATTAGATATTTTAATATCATAATCCATATAAGTTCTATAGTCAGTAAATTTATTAATAACACCATTACTATTTGTTTCATCAACATTTAAACTGTCGAATAATTCGTTAAGTTGTTGATCATATTTAATTTGAAAATCAGTATTTGAAAATAAACTATTTCCATCAGTAAGAATATTATTTTTTACCATATCATAGAAACCAGCAAATTCTTTACTTTTAGGGAAAATAAATTCATATTGATCATTACCAAATTTAATTTCTCTTAACGTTTCATTAATTTTTTCAATTTCCATTTCTGCAGTTGTAATATGGTTTTTTAATTTTGATAAGAAGTCTTCTTTAAAAATTATTTCAGCATTTTCTCTAGCAGACCTAACTTTATTCTCGTATTTTATAAGTTCAGATTTTTCAAGTTTATTTAATTCATTTAAAAATTTGTCAATTTCAGATAAACCAGTGCTAAACATAGAATTGTATTTAGATGTGTATTTATACTGTTGATTTCTTAAAGTATCAAGTCTATCATTATAATTTTGTTCTTCTTGAATTAATTTTTCATTAAACTCTTCTACTACTTTAGAATTATTAAAGTTAGTTAATTTTTCTAATTCTTCTTTAGCTTGATTTTCAATTAAAATATTACCTTGTGATAACTCCTCTAATTTTGATTTATTAGCAATTAGAATAATTTTATTTTGTTCAATATTTTCATGACATGATGAAATTTTTGAGTTTATACTTCCAATTTCTTGAAGTATATTTGCCTTTTCAATATCATAATTTTTGATAGTTTGTATTATGTTGTCATACTCTAATGACAATTCATCAGAAGTAATGTTTTTACTATTTCTTTTTTGCTTCAACAATTCTTGTAATTGAACATCGCTTCTATTATATTTTATGGTGTTATCTATTTCGTTAATGATAGCTTTAAAATCAAGCAAGTCAATTAACTCTAATTCTCTTTCAACTAATTGAATATGCTGTGCTATTTCAATATATTCTTTATGTTTTTCTTGACCCAACGTATTCCATTTTTCTGTTTGTTCACCAATAGCATCTTTTCCTATAAATGGTTTTTCTATATTAGGATTTAATGATGATGCTACATATGATCTATATACTAATCCATCTTTTGTTACAGCCATATTATAATGTTCTAATTCTTTTTCATTATTACACATAATAACTTTACCGCAAGTCATATTAACATATCTTTGTGCATCTAAATTTTCAGAACTCATAATACTTGCTAATGAATTGTCATCAAATTTATTATAAGTTTCAATTTTTTTAGTATTAACCAATCCTATACCATATAAACGATATTTATTTTTTATTCTAGCATAAATCTCTAATGCTGTATCATAATATTTTGGTTCTACAATTAAATTAAATCTTCTATTACCTAAAAATATTTCTATAGTATCAGACCAAGATTTATCATTAATTTCAATTAATTCACAAAATACATGAACCGAAACATCGTAGTTATATATTTCTTTTAAAGATAGTGTAAGTTCATTTTTTAACTGTACTAAATTAGAGTCATATCTTAATTTTTTTCCATCTAAACTTTTTAATGCATCTTTGATATGCGATATTTCAGATACAATACTATTTTTCTTGTTATTTAAACTACCTAAAATTTGATGATTTTCATTATATACATATTTTAATCTATTATCAAAATCAAGTAAGTTAAGTTTAATTGATTCTGCATCAAATGAACTAACAGTTGATAATGGTATATTAGATAATTCGTTATATATTTTATTTTTAGATACTTTTTTTAAATTAGAAACTTCATCTTTAAATTCACTAATTAGATTAACATAATTGTTTTGAGAATTGCTTAGTTCATCAATTATAGTCTTAAGTTTAGATATTTGTTTATCTAAATATTCTTCGGCTTTGAAATCCTTATTATCAGATAACAGATTATATAATTCTCTACTTCTTTCGTTCAAAGAGTCAACTTCTTCAGTTATCTTTTTTAAATCAGATGCTTTTAAAACTTTCATTTCTTCTAGTGAAGAAATCATTGTATATATTTTTTTTATTTCGTTATTGATTTTTTCTTTTTCAAAATATTGCATTAAGTATTGATAATACTGTTTTTTTTCATCAAAAATTTTTACATCATTAAAAATTTCTTCAATTTCTTTTAAATCACTAATTTGCATTTTGATTTGATTTAAAGTTTCTTCTAAATCTTTATATGCTCTAATTGAAGATTTTATAGAAGATACGTCAATTTCTTTTGCTTCTAAAATATTACTATAGATGAAATCCTTAACATCGTTGA
Organism: Anaeroplasmataceae bacterium; assembly: GCA_051651765.1. Taxonomy (GTDB): domain Bacteria; phylum Bacillota_I; class Bacilli_A; order Acholeplasmatales; family Anaeroplasmataceae; genus JBOFSX01. The sequence continues at coordinate 2,443 of JBOFSX010000234.1, forward strand.
TTGGTTTAAAAGCTAAGGCTTTAGGTATTAATTTAAAATAATCTTCATTAATTGATCCAAATGCAGTTCTAAATCCTCTTTTAGCTTCTTTTTTTGTTAAAAAATATTCATATGTACTATTCTTTTTCCTAAATTCTGTTGTTGATAATATCGTATTACCATCTAAAAACAAATTATCAGAAATTTGTTCATTACCTGTATAAAATAAGACTTTAGGCGGAGCTAATTCACCAAAAGCATCAATTACAGCCCCACATATAAAGTACGAGTCTTTTGATTCATCATAAAATTCTAATGCAATGTGTCCTGTAACATCACCATCTCTTAAATACTCTTTATTTTCAGTTCCTAATTTACATTTAACATAACCTTTTAAATCTCTTTTACTTTTATCATTTGCAGCTAAGTTAAAATTAGTTTCTCCAGCTGTTAAAATAAAAGTTAAAGCATCAAGAACAGTAGATTTACCTGAAGCATTTTGTCCTGTAAGAATAACATTATCTTTTACATGAATAGTTTCATTACCAAGATAATGCCAATTTATAAATCTAAGTGTTGTAAGTTTTATCATAACTATTCTCCCGAATCTTGAACTAAATTTGATACTTCTTCGTAAACAGCATTAATTTCATTTGTATTAATTGCATAAAGTATAGAAGGATATATAATAATTTTAATTGATGAACTTGTAATATCACCAATAGTTTCAATAATATTAAATCTTTTAAATAAACGCAAAGCTTCTATAAGTTCAGTTTTATAAATTCTTTTTTTAACTTCTAGGTAATTGTACTTAGTAACAATATCGTCATTACTAC
>JBOFSX010000235.1:0-1623 GCA_051651765.1 Anaeroplasmataceae bacterium
TTTTAATTTTTTTTGATATCTAGCTTCATTGTAAAACTTTATGTAATCATCTATTGAAGTTTTAAGTTGATCAATAGAATAAAATTTATTTATGTAATACATCTCTGATTTTAAAATACCAAAAAATCCTTCCATAGGACCGTTATCAATACATCTAGAAACCCTAGACATACTTCTAATAAAATTATGATCATCAAGTTTCTTCTTAAATTGCCTATTTGTATATTGGAATCCTCTATCTGAATGAAATAAAATTTCAGTAACATTAGGGTTTTTATCTATAGCTTTATCAAAATTTTTAAAGACTAAATTGTTGCTATTTGATGTACTTAGTTCGTATGCAACAATAGATTTATCATATAAATCTAATATTGCACTTAAATAAAGTTTACAATTTGAACCAATTATTTTAAATTCAGTAACATCAGTTAGCCATTTTTGATTTGGTTTTTCAGCGTAAAAGTTTCTAGACAACAAATTTTCAAACACCTATTCAGGTATATAACTTATGTAATTTTTCTTTTTACGTCTAATCGCTGATGAAATCCCTAATTCTTTCATTAATCTTCTAATACGTTTTATGTTGTAGTTAGTATTATAACTTTTATTAATCCATAATGTCATTCTTCTATATCCAAGAATATTTTTATATAAGTCATGAAAATTTAATATTTTTTGTTTTAAGTCATAATTCTTAAAATTTACATTATCTTTTGTTTTTAACCACTTATAATATGAACTTCTATGTATCTTGTAGAACTTACAAAGCAAATTCACAGAATACTTGTTTTTTAGTTCGAAAATTGCATAATATTTTATTTTTTGCGAGCTTTGTTTTCGAACCTCCCCTCTAACTCCTTCAACTTTTTTAAAGCATCAATTTCCATTTGTTTATATTTTAATTCATTTGTTAGTTTTTGATTTTCTAATTTAAGTTTATCTACATCTGTTAAAGTATCTATAGCTTTCCTATTACCTCTATTATCAATTAAGCCATTTTCACCATCAGTTTTATATTTTTTTACCCAATTAAAAACCTGAAAATATGCAATATCGTACTTAATTGCTGTAATTTTATAATCAAAATTGTTTTGAATGCAGAAATTTACAATTTCAATTTTTTCTTCTAAATTCACTTTTCTTGATTTTGCCATATAGACCTCCGGTTTAGGATCATAATTTTTTAGCTCTATACCGTTATTATACTTTTTTATCCACCCAGATAAAACACTATTTCTAGATATTTTGTAATTGTTACAAATTTGATTTAATGAATATCTACCAGATAAGTATTCTTCTATGGCATTCATTTTGAATTTGACTGTGTACGCTTTGTTAGTTGGTTTATGATCAAAGGCCCTTTCTCCTTCAATAACGAATCTATCATACCAGTTTTTTATTAAGTTATTGCCACTTGAAGTCATTCCATATTTCTTTGCTAATTTAATAGTTGACTCCCCATTTATATATTTGTCAATTATTTCAAGTTTTAATTCTTTGCTATATTTTAATTTTCGACTCATAAAAAAATACCTCCAAAGTAGACGAATAATTATTGTAACTAAATCATTGATTAAGTTTCCTTTAATTATTTCGATTGTCTACTTTGGAGGTATCACATCA
>JBOFSX010000236.1:0-1800 GCA_051651765.1 Anaeroplasmataceae bacterium
CAGACTTATATTATTAATTATGAAATCTTTAACAGTTATTTTATTTGTTATTTTAAATTCTAGTTCTATTCTTTTCATATTAAAATTCTATCATATTTTTAAATTATATGGTAGAATCTAAATGGATTTAAAATACTTGAAAGGATTATATGCTAAGCATATTTAATTTATATATGAACGATATTATATTAGAAGCAAAAAGATGTTTAAAATGTAAAAATGCATTATGTCAAAAAGGATGTCCAGTGGCAACTCCTATACCTGAAGTTTTTCAATTATTTTTAGATGGTAAAATTGATGAGGCTGGTGAGTTATTATTTAATAATAACCCATTAAGCGCTATTTGTTCATTAATATGTCCTCATGAAACTAATTGTTTCGGTAGTTGTGTATTAAATAGAAAAGCTGTTCCTATTCATTTTTATGAAATAGAGCAATATATTTCTTCTTTTTATTTAGATAAATCTTTTAAACCGGATGATATAAAAATGAATAACTATAATATAGGTATTATAGGTGCAGGACCAGCTGGTATAACTTTATCTATTCTCTTAGCAAGAAAAGGATATAATGTAACAATTATTGATTCTAAAGATAAAATAGGTGGTGTATTACGATACGGTATACCTGATTTTAGATTACCTAAAGTATTACTTGATAAATTATTAGATAGAATGACAGCTATGGGTATAAAATTTAGACCTAACACACTAATAGGACCAACTATTACATTAGATGACATGTTTAGTGATGGTTATGATGTTATATTTATCGGTACTGGTGTGTGGAAACCTAATAGATTAAGAATACCTGGTGAAACGTTAGGTAATGTTCACTTTGCTATCGACTTTTTAAAAAACCCTTCTTCTTATACTGATCTAGGAGATAATGTTGTAATCATAGGTGCAGGTAATGTTGCTATGGACGCAGCTAGAACTGTTAGAAGATTAAATCATGCTTCAGTTAAGTGTATATTCTTTAGAGGACCTGAAGATATAACTTGTAATAAAGCTGAATTAGATTACGCAATATTAGATGGTGTACTTGTAGAATATTATTTAAATACTGTACAAATTGAATCAGATGGAATAATTGTAGAGCCTGTTATTAAAAATATTTCTGAAACTGGTGAAGTAAGTTTTATAAATGATTCAAAAAACAAATTTAAAATACCTTCTACTTCAGTTATTATTGCTGTAGGTCAAGGACCTCAAACAAATATTGTTGCTAGTAATTCTATTGAAACCACAGATAAAGGACTACTTAAAACTAATCAAACTGGAATCACTTCTAAACCTGGTGTATTTGCAGCTGGTGATGTTGTTAATGGACCTCAAACTGTTGTTCAAGCTGTTCAATATACAAAAATAGTAGCAAAAGAAATTGAAGCTTACTGTAATACATTAAAAAAATAATTAAAAAAGATGATAACGCTTAATGCGTTATCATCTTTTTTTTAATAATAAATTACTGTAGCATTACACTTACTTAACCAATTATCATGAAAGTTAGTCTTATTTGATACTGTTACTGTTTTTAAATTTTCACAATTATAAAAAATTTCATTTTCTATACTTCTAACACTAGAAGGAATAAAAATTTGAGATAAAGACTTACAGTTAAAAAACGCAAATGTACCAATATTATCAATTCCTGGAGAAATGCCTTCTATATATTTAGGAAGATTGATGTTATTAAGTTTATAGCAGTTCATAAACATACTACCAGATATATTTTCTAAAATAGAATTCTCTTCAAATATAACTTCTTCTAAATTATAGCAATTAAAAAATAAGTTAT
>JBOFSX010000237.1:0-1642 GCA_051651765.1 Anaeroplasmataceae bacterium
AAATAAGATTATAAAAAAATCACTCAATTTTTGAGTGATTGTAGTATGTTTGAAAGAAAACTAATTATGATTTTTACAAAAAATTATAACTGTAAAACGAGGAGTTATTTCCTTCCTATTGAAAATCATAATTAGAATAATTTGTGGTGTAACAAAGTTACGGTTATAGTATATCATAAAAAAGATATATCACCACAGTATTTCATACTTAATCTGGTGACTATAGGATTTATAAACCTAATAATATTATAATTTCTATGTTCTTTCAGATATACAAATCTCTAGGATGGCAATTCCAGTGATAGGATTTTTAATGTAAAATTATTGTAATTACTTTTATTGTATTTGCACTTTCTTCACTCTTAAATAACCTTTAAGTTCTTCGATTTGACCTATTGAAAGATTTTGTATACTGATCACATCATTTATATTATACGTAGTGGAATTAAAACTAATACTGTTTTCAAGAACCTTCACATTTAGCTGCGTGGCTAATGACAATTCTATTTTTGAAAAATAATTAAGGTAAAGGCTTGAATAATAGTCGTTTATATGACTGTCGTTTAATATTCGTACAAAAATCATGACTTTCATTTTTTCCATTCTAAAATCGCATTTATTAAACATTTCTTTCTGTTTTTTAGCGGATAGAATTTTGTCTAAATCATTTTTGAAATTACACCTAATCGTATAACTTGGTAGTCCACCATGGTAAAGGATGTTTCTCATCACGTATATCGATTCGAATTCTGACTGGAGATTTTTATTTTCTGATTTGAATTGCACACCTTTGATAGTGAAATTAAATTTAGATAAATTATTGAGATCGCTTACAATTTTATTAAATGATCTATGATTTAATAAATATAGTAAAGATAACTTTTCGGGTAAGTAAAATTTATTGTCACTAAAATACATGTACATATTATTTCTTGAGTGTTTTATCATCGATAATTTACCGAAATCTAAATACCCAAATTTTTTTCTTTCTTTTGATAGATAAACTTTCTCTATTTTATTTAAAACTGAAGTAAATACAGCCGAATCCAAAGAACTAAAATAGTTTGTTAACATTGTTGATAAAATTATTTCAAACTCATTGATTAAATTCCGCATTTCATTTATATATTTTTGTTCTTTTAAAAATGATTTTGTATAACAACTACATAGATGTGAAGAATATATATGACTTGTTGAAGAATTTCCTGCAAATATATATTTTTCTGCAGACATAATTTTGTATGGATTTACAAAATTATAATATGAGTATTTATATACATACGAGTAGAAATTATCGTATTCTACGGCGGTTGTAAATACGATTTTTTTATTTTTTTCTAAAAATGATTTGAAATTTTCCTTTGAATAATACTGTTTCATATGACACCTTAAATAAAGCAACACTGAAAAACACCGCTCTAAAGAACGGTGTATTCGCCTCTTTAACGCTGAGAAAGCACTTTATGTATCTATTGTAGCATATTCTTAGTATATTGTCAATAGTAATTGCAAATTCTAAGTTGTAAACCAAATCTTCAATAAATGAGAATTAAAAACTTAGATCTAACTATTTATAAAAATATTTTGTTTAAATATGTCATTGAGGATAATATTTTGCTTTTTCCATTCATTCCGAAGTTGA
>JBOFSX010000238.1:0-2671 GCA_051651765.1 Anaeroplasmataceae bacterium
TATTATCTAAATATAAACAATTAAATTTAAGACAATCCAAAGTAGTTATATTTATATTAAAGTCTTTACTAACTGTTTCATATTTAGGTTCAAAAGATTTTACTTTAACTTTTTGTCCTAATTTAGAAGCTATATCAAAAGCTATACCTTCTACACTTAATAAATCACTTCTATTAGAAGTAAGTTCTATATCAAATACAAAGTCATCTAAAAATAAATGTTTTAAAGGACATTCTCCTACAACTGCTTTACTTGATAATATATAAATACCATTTTTAAATTCTTCAGGAACATATTTTTCTTCAAAACCTAATTCTTGTAAAGAACAAAGCATACCATTAGATTCAACACCTCTAACTTTAGCTTTTTTGATTATAAAGTCTTCACTTAATTTACACCCTTCAAGAGCAACTATTACCTTAATACCTTGTTTAGCATTAGGTGCACCACAAACTATTTGTAATACTTCATTATTACTTACTTTAACTTTACATACATGTAAGTGATCACTATCAGGATGATCAACACATTCTATTACTTCACCTATAACTAAGTTATTAGCTTTAGTTAAAGGATAAGTAGTTTCTATTTCAGATACATAAGTAGATATAATTTTTTCAATTTCTTCATTACTAATTGAATCTAGATTCAAATAGTCTTTAAGCATATTTCTAGATACTTTCATTATTTTACCACCTTAAATGAATTTAAGAATCTTAAGTCATTAACATAAAAATTTCTAATATCATCAATCTCATTTTTTAACATACATACTCTTTCAATACCTATACCAAAAGCAAATCCTTGAAATTCATTTGAATCATATCCACACATTTCAAGTACAGCATTATTAACCATACCAGCTCCTAGTATTTCTATCCAACCTGTATGTTTACATAAACTACAACCTTCACCATTACATTTATAGCAAGATACATCTACTTCAACACTTGGTTCTGTAAAAGGAAAGAATGATGGTCTTAGTCTAATAGTTCTAGATTCACCAAACATCTTTTTAACTAATTCTAATAAAGCAGCTTTTAAATTAGCAAAACTAATATCTTTACCTAATACTAATCCTTCACACTGCATAAATTGGTGTGAATGAGTCGCATCATCTTCATCTCTTCTATATACTTTACCAGGACATATAATCTTGATAGGAGTATTTTTCTTTTCTAACATAGTTCTAACCTGTACAGGAGATGTTTGACTTCTTAGTAGATTTTCAATATCTATATAAAAAGTATCTTGCATATCTCTAGCAGGATGTCCTTTAGGTAGATTTAATTTTTCAAAACAATTTTCATCTGTTTCAATTTCAGGACCATCACAAACAGAATAACCCATACCAATAAATAAATCTTCTAATTCCATAATAGTTTGATTTAATGGATGAATAGTACCTGTATTAAATTTAAAACCAGGTAAAGTAACATCTATAGTTTCATTACTTAACTTTAGATTAATTTCATCTTCTTCTATTTTATCTAGTTTATTATAGATAAGTCTTTCTAGGCTATCTTTAGCTTTATTAGATAAAGCACCTATTTCTTTTTTCTCATCTATAGTTAAATCTTTCATATTAGACATAATAGATGCGATAGGACCTTTTTTACCAAGTACTTCTGATTTATAAGTCATTAATTCTTGTTTAGTAGTAATAGTGTCTATTTTACTTTGTGCTTCAATTACTAATTGTTCTAATTTATTTTTCATATATCCTCCTAATTAAAAACAAAAAAAACCTAAATAAAAGGACGAGTCTTAACCCGTGGTACCAGCCTTTTTTCTAGATTTCTAGCTCTCTATCTCTTAACGCGAGTAACGTGTGCTATTAACACCTCTTAAAAAGTGAATTCATTAACTCTTATTTGAAAATATCCCACCATTTATTTTCTCTCTTTAAAATAAGTATTTGTTAACTACTAATCTTTTATCATAGATTTATGAAGTAATTATACATAAATGTATATCATTTTTCAATAATAAAATAAAATACACCAGATAAAAATCTGGTGTATTTTAATATGTTTAATTCAATTTGTATTTTATACTAGATACTTAAATTTTTTGTATGTAATATAATTTCATCAATTATATAAAATGCTATGTCTAAAGTTAAAATAGCTTTTAGTTCAACAGGATCTAAATTATCATTATTAGAATCATATATAACAGCTTTAATTAGGTATCTTCCTTTTTTATCAATACCACTATCTAAAACTATCCAATCAACGATGTCATCGTCTAATTTATCATATATATAAGATACACTTAAATGACTTGGTAGATTTGATACTTCTAATTTATAAGTATTACCTTCAACAAATATAACTTCTTTAGATTCAAAAGTAGTGTTTTTAATATCAAGACTAGCTTTATTTATTTGTAATATAGCTTCTTTTGCTAATATGTCTCTTACATTACCTATACCAATAAAATCTGCATATATTATATATTTGCCATTATCAATTTTTTTTAATTCTTTTGGGTCAGTATGTTTTATATCAGGATTCTTTTTCGTATAGTAAACAGCTTTATAAAACTGAGTATCGTATATAGCTTCTAGATATTTTTCTTTACCATCATAAGTATAAGTTTTTGATCCAAAAGTAATATCAGATTTAACAACATCTAAAAAGGTATGTTTAGTTTCTAATTTTTTATT
>JBOFSX010000239.1:0-1050 GCA_051651765.1 Anaeroplasmataceae bacterium
ATTTTGTCATTGTCTAATTCAAATATAGTATTATCTTCTAAAGTTATTGTAGCTGTTTCTAGACAAGAAAATTCATCCATTTCACATTCAATAATCTTGTTCATCAAAATATTCTACAAATTCTTCATGTTCAACATCTGTTTAAAAAGCATAGAAATTACCGATAATTTTCTTATCTTCTACTATATCATCTGTTGAAGTATAACCTTCTAAGCTTTCAACTAATTCAAGCATAACATCTTTTGAAATCTTTCTTTTAAGAAAATCTTGGATAGGTACTTAATTGTAATTTAAAATGGTCTTATATCATCAAATGTAAAATAAATTCCTCTTACAATTTTTAGAACTTTTCCTTTTGATTCATTAGCCATTGTTATAACTCATTTTATATAATATTTTAGTTTGGAATTAATTCAGCTTCTATTTCACAATTATAAGCTATTTTATAACCTTATTTAATTAAATCTTTTTTTATCTTACTATCAGTACTTAAATACTCATATTCAATTTCTTTCATTTCGTTATCACCAAAATATATTTGAACAGATTCACAGCAACATAATTCTTCTCTTGTTGTTTCTGATGGACAAAATCTTTTAAGTAAATTATTCCAATCTCTGCGATGAATACTAGAAAATGTTGAATAAAATAATCATCTGAAATTTTATCAGTAATAACTATTTTAACAGCCATAGATTTTATTGTACTAGCATATGTTATAAGTTTATGTTTTTGTTCGTTATCAAGTGTTTTTTTAAGTACAATAAAGGATCTATTTCGCAATAACATAGTAACCCTGTTAAAGCATCTGCTGTTGGAGTAATACTTCTATAAAATGATATAATTCTTCTACTACTTTTCTCAATTATTAAGCTCTTTTTTTAGCTATATTTTTTTAACTATTTTTAATAAAATCTTTCCCTTTTAAAACTTCTGGTTCATGTGTTACAAGACCTTCAAAGTTGTTTTTACTAGTAGCTAGATATAATAATATAGATACACAATTACTTAAGTTTAAACTACGTATTTTATCTGTAGTAGGTATTCTAT
>JBOFSX010000240.1:0-1945 GCA_051651765.1 Anaeroplasmataceae bacterium
TGGTCAAAACTATTTTTGGAAACAAACTGAGGAGAGTGTAGAGGCATTCCTAGAGGCAGTAAAGAAAATACCAACTGTACCAAAGGATGCTCTAGAACCAGTAAAGGATAATGAGATAATTGATTATAGTATAGACATAAATACTGTGTCAGAAGAAACCGTTAAGACTGATTACGTTATAGATACAAGAGGTATTAGTACTGTAACCGATAGAAGAGAGTTCGATTTAGGAATGGTTAAAGATGACATCACACAGGAACCATTTAGGTTTTACCAGCTAGTTTATATGACTATAAACGGAGATCAGTATTCAGATCTAGAAATAAGATTTTCTAAAAGTCAGGGTCTGCTTATAGTTAACTTATATAGTGATGCACTATCTTTGGATATAAAACATCAGATAAATATACATTTAATAAATTCTTAATAAATTCCTTAGATCTTTCATTTATAAAAAGTCAGATACTGTATAAGAAAACTTCTATACCTTATTCAAGTTCAACAGTAGCTGGAATATCAGAAGACACATTCGAGAAGAAGTTAGGGTTAGGAAAATCATTAAAATATGACACATCTATATCAAATTCTAAATTCACTTTCCCACTAAATAACTCAAATGTAGATCTTAATACTTCAGTAAGTGATTCAACTACACAAGACTTAATAATAGTTGAAGCAGATGTACAGTCATTCTTACAAGTAGATATTGATAGTACTACTTTAAATTTTGGTAAGATATCTTCACTTACAGATAAGACAAGTTCTGTAAACCTAGATGTAAAGTCTTCGCATAATTACAATATATCTCTTACGTTTGAGGATGATTTGAAATCAATAAAAGGTGATACAATACTTACTGAAGATGCAGTAAAAGTAAATGAAGTACCATTACCTAGTAAAATCGATACAGTAGTAGTTACTGATGCTCTAAAAGGTCAGAATTTCCACACACTAGATTTCTTGCTATCCATACCATTAGGTGGTGAGGTCGATGTTTATACATCAGAGATTAATCTGAAAGTAACTCAATTATAGTTTATTTATAGAGGATATTTAAATAGTATCCTCTCTTAAGTAAATTAAAGTTTACTTAAATATTAAACATTTAAAAAAGGGGTAATACAAATGATCAAGAAATTACTAACGATAATGGGGATTGCGTTATTAATAGCAGTTCCTACAACTACACAAGCAGCTTCATCTATAGGAGTAACACCTAGTTATTTAAAGATGGACGTAAAGGATAATCTGTCAGGAACCCAGACCATAGACTTGTTAAATATGGGAGACGATGGTTCTGTAATAGATTTCGAATGCTACATAGATTCAGAATCTAGTGAATATGATAGTTACTTCTCACTAGACACTGAAAAAGGAACTATACCTGCTGAAGGTAAATCAGTTTTAACACTTACATATGACTTTCCAGATACTATTGATGCAAGCGAAGTATTTTCTTCAATATCAATAAAGATAAAAGGAAAGCAAGGAGGAAATGTAGTACTTAACCAGATAATAGAAGTTCCAGTGTTCTCCAAGTTCGTTGACAACACCACAAAAGTATTTGACGCTTCTGTAGGAGAACTAGAGATTAATAGTAACTCGTATACTATAAAGAATAGATTAGTATATCCAGTAAGATTAGCTTTATTTGATTACAAAGCTTGGAAGAACTTTCTATTTGCTCCATTGAATTATTCTAAAGAGTCTAAATATTTCTTCGATAATTCAAATCTAGGGGAAGATAAGTTATGGATTGATGTAGAAGTACCTATAACTAATAACAATGACTTTTCAATATTCTCTAATAGTAAGACTACTATTACAGGTTCAGAAAGCAGGTCTATGTTGTTAGATGCAACAGTAGGAAACATAATAGTACAGCCAAAGTCGTCAAAGAAATCTACATTTAATATCAATCAAGAGAATGTAATAAAGTTATCTT
>JBOFSX010000241.1:0-6710 GCA_051651765.1 Anaeroplasmataceae bacterium
GCTTAACTCCAATAATATATAGGAATCAAGCCTTACAAGTTAATATTTAATTAATTATTTTAATTGTCTACTTTTAAGGTATCACATCAGTATGCACATCCTTTTTTACATTTTTTTATTATTTAATGTTTGTTCAAAACATACTCCATAATCATGATTAGGTTTATCTAATGTATTATTAATAGAATCAATAATAAAATCCATAGCATAATCAACAGCATCATGTGTAGATTTACCAGTTAATATACCAGCTAATACTACGCTTGAGAATATATCTCCTGTCCCATGAAAATTTTTTAAGATTCTTTTTTTACTTAAACAATCAAATTTATTATTCTCATATATTAAAACATTAACATCATCTAAAATGTTTATACCAGTTATAATAACTACCTTATTAGAAATATCATTTAATTTAATAGCTATTTTCTTTACTTCTTCTATTGTAAAATCCTCTTTATAATCTATACCTAACATAAAACAACTTTCAGTTAAGTTAGGAATTATATAATCAGCTTTATCACAAAGCTTCTTCATACTAATAGATATTTTAGGATCTAAGGCTGGATATACTTTTCCATTATCAGCAAAAGCAGGATCTACAAATTTAATTGCATCATCTTTTAATAAATCAAAAGATTTATATATAATATCAAACTGCTTATCGTTTGCTATGTAACCTGTATATACAGCATCAAATTTAATATTTTCTTTTTCCCAATGATTAATAATAGGTAACATATCATCTGTTAAATCCTTTATATACATATTTTTAAATCCAGCTGTGTGAGTACTTAAAATAGCTGAAGGTAAAATAACTGTTTCAACTCCATAACTAGATAAAACTGGTAAAGCAACAGTTATAGAACATTGACCATAGCAAGAAATATCTTGAATCGTTAGTATTTTTTTCATATAGCTCCTTAAGAAATAATGTCCTTGTTTTTATTATTTAATTCTAAGTCTTTATTAATTTTTTCAATATCAATATCAAATTGATTATGACTTGAGTAAATATCTTTAGATTTATTTTCTTTAATAAATATCGCATAGAATATTAAAGTTATAACTGCTCCTAGCGCAGCTAGTAATTGATCTATCATTGTATCCATTAAAGCTTTTTGACCAATAAAAGGATTTCCTTGCATATCTTCAAATCTTTGCATATTAGAATTAAAACATACATCTATAAAAAATTCAGCAAATTCCCAAACTACTCCTACCGCTAGTGTTAAAAGTAAAACTATTACAATATTGATCCATTTATTAGATTTATACATTCCAGCTTTTGTAAATGCATCTATTAAACCATATAAAGTCATTACAATTAAAGTACCACTAAATAAGTGTAATAATTTATCCCAAATAGGAATGAATTGATAAAAGTTAAATACAGATCCTAAAAGTATACCTAATATTGTATACACAAGTATAAATAATACCATAAATTCAGGCAGTTCTTTTTTAAATATCAATTTAAAAAGTAAAGGTATAAAAGCAATAAAAATACTCACTGCTGATAAAGCATATAGTGTAACCATATCATAATCAGTCTTAATTATTTCAAATGGTAATGTAATGAACGCAAATACAGACATTACAATAATTGTATAAAAGAAAATTCTGTTAGCTAGTTTCATAATATAAATCCTCCGCAAAAGCATTTTATCATACTTAAAGTAAAGTATAAAGATATAAGAATAATATTACAAATTAATAAGTTATTAAAATAAGCGCGATTAAACATCGCGCTTATCAATTATTTATTTATAGCATTTAATACTTGATTCAACATAGTACCCATAGATTTAAATCCACCTGTAGTTATATACCATGCATTTGCATCTAATGTATATATTCTATTATTTTTATAAGCATCAGATGCTGAAAAGAATTCATTAGAATGTCCTTCTGATTCACCACCTACTACTGATGTTCTATCCATTAGTAATATAATATCTGTTTTATTATTAGCAAAATATTCTTTTGCTGTTACTGATTGACCATGTGTAGAAGATTCAATTTTAGGATCAGCCACTTTTAAACCTAGTGAATTATATATCCAACCATATCTTGATAATTCAGAATTACCAAATACAGAATAACCATTATTATACATAACAAAACTAACTGTTTCTTCTGATACACTAGAGATAGCTTTAATATTATTTATTAAAGCATCATATTCTTTAGATATTTGTTTTGAAAAACTTACTCTATTAAATACTTCAGCTACTGTATTTAAATTAGCTTTAAAGTTATCTATAAAAGTATTAGCACTAAATGTTAAATAAAATACTGGAGCTATTTTATTTAACTCATCAAAGTAATCAGCAGCTCTACCACTTATAAATATAACATCAGGACTAAATTTAAATACTTCTTCTACATTAGGTAAATGTAATGTACCTAAGTTTTTCATATCATTATATTTACCATTCTCATTAAGAGATGAAGGTACTTGATCTTTTGCTCCACCTAATTCAATTCCATCTATATATAATGAATCAAATGTATCTAACATAGCCATATCAAAGAATGCTGCTTTTTCTATATGTTTTTTAACTTTTTGTGTATATGTACCTACAGTATTTGTATAAGTAACTTCTCTTGTATTTGTATTATCTTTATCAGTTGAACCACTTGAACATGATGCTAGTAATAAAGTAAACGCTAGTATTGCTATTGTAATATATTTTTTCATAATTTTCCTCCTAGTAATATATACATATTTTTTGATTGTTTATTTCTTTAATAGTTATATCTGTATCATATATTTGTTTTAATACATCCTCAGTTATAACATCACTTGTATTTCCTTCTTTAAATATCTTTCCATCTTTCATTGCTACTATATAATCAGCATAGCAAGATGCAAAGTTAATATCATGTATAACTATAATAATAGTTTTACCTTTTTCACTTACTAACCTTTTAAGTACTTGCATAATCTTTTTAGCATGTTTCATATCAAGATTATTAAGTGGTTCATCTAAAAACATAAAATTAGTATTTTGAGCAAGTAGCATAGCTATATAAGCTAATTGTCTTTGACCGCCTGATAACTCATCTAAAAATCTATCTTTAAGTTCTTCTAAACCTAAGTACTCTATAGATTCAATTACTATATCATGATCTTCTTTTTTAAGTCTTGATTTAGAATAAGGATATCTACCAAAACAAACTAAGTCATATATAGTAAGCCTTACACTTAAACTATTAGACTGTCTAAGTATAGATATCTTTTTAGCTAATTCTTCTTGATTCCACTTTAATATATCTTTATCCTCTACTGTTACATTACCAAAGTCTCTTTCTAAAGTTCTAGTCATTAAAGATAATAATGTAGACTTACCAGCTCCATTACTACCTATAAACGCTATTAGTTTATTATTCTTAACTTCATAATCAACACTTGATAAAACATCAAGTTGCTTATATCTTTTAGTAAGGTTATTAACTTTTAAAACTAATTCATCTTTATTTTCTAGCATTAGAAACCTCCTTAATTAAAAGTACAATAAATAAAAATCCACCTACAAAATTTATAATTACATTCATATTAACAGACATATTAAATACTCTTTCTGTTAAAAACAGTGCACTTGTTAAAAACAAAATACTTAAAAAGAATATAGTAATTATCTGATACATATGTTTATATCTTTTAAATAACATCCTAGAAATACTTATAACTATTAACCCTAAGAATGTTATTGGTCCTACAAGTGATACACTAACAGCAGTTAGTACTGCTGTTATAATTAAACTTTTTAATATAAATCTTTTATAATTAATACCTAAGTTAATCGCATTATCAGTACCTAGTAATAAGCAATCATACTTTTTATAATCTTTAATAGTTACTATTATTACTACTAATACAATAATAAAAGATATAACTAATAACTCTTTATTAACATTTGAAAAGCTAGGAAATAGTTTTGCTTCTAAACTAGCATATTCATTAGGATCCATTATTACTTGCATAAATGAAGTTATAGATGCAAACAAAGTAGATATTATAGTACCTGATAATATAAGTATGTATATACTTTTATTAATTGTTTTAAATAATAAAAAGTAAAGTATAAGTGTTACACCTATCATTAATAATAAAGATATTAGAAAATTAGATATACCACTCATCATTACAACTGATCCTGATATAAATATAATAATGGTTTGTATAAACATATATATATTATCAAATCCCATAACACTAGGTGTTAATAATTTATTGTTTGTAATAGTTTGAAAAGTTTTAGCAGAGTATCCTACAGTAAAACTTACTATAAGTATTGCTGCTATTTTTACAAATCTTCTAGGAAGAAAAAACTCTAGTTCTTTATTTGAAGCAATACCTTCAAATAAAAACAAACTAACAAAAAATATTGATAATATAACTAGTATTATTAATACTAGATTTTTTTTAAGAAAGGCTCTCATTATATCTTTCCTTTCTTATATTGATATATTAGTATTGCTATAAATAATATAGCTCCTATAATACTTACTATTAATCCTACTGATAACTCGTAAGGATTAATAATAGTTTTAGCTAATATATCACAAGCTAGTAAAAATACTCCACCTAATAAAACACCATCTATTATATTCTTTCTTAAGTTATCTCCTTTTATAATAGATACTAAATTAGGAATAACTAGACCAATAAAAGCTATACTACCTACATTTACTACTACTATTGAAGTTATAGTACATACTATAAGAAGTCCTATAAACATAACGGATTTATTATTAACACCTAGATTCTTTGAAAAAGAATCTCCCATACCCACTATAGTAAACTTATATGAAAATAAGAATGCTATTATCATTAAAGGTAGACATAAATATATAAATTCATAATTGCCATTAATAATCATAGAAAAGCTTCCTTGCATCCAAGCAGATAAGCTTTGTCCTAAATCAAAAGTAAAAGCAAGAAATGTAGTTAAAGAAGCTACAATACCACCAATCATAATTCCCATTAAGGGAATTATGATTTTATCTTTCATTTTTATTCTAGAAATTAAAAACATAAATAATATAGAACCTATTAAAGATACTACTAAAGCCATAGACATCTTAACAAATAAAGATGAACCTACACCAAAGAGTAGTGCTATTAACATACCTAATCTACAAAACTCCATAGTACCTGTTGTAGATGGAGAAACAAATTTGTTTCCCATAATAGTCTGCATTATATGACCTGATAAAGCTAATGCTCCTCCACATATAATTACAGATATAGTTCTAGGAAGTCTTGTAGAAAAAAATATATCATGCGAAACACTAGTTTTATCAAATATATCCATTATATTAAAATTATCATAAGCACCAATAAATAATGATACTACTACTAATACTATAAGTACTATTAGTAATATTAAAGATCTTTTCATATATATCACCTCAGTTAGATGAAACTAACTAATATTGATTATACACATTATTTAGTTAGTGTCAACTAACAGTTATATAAAACTAACTATTTCTATTAGAAAGTGTTTACAAATAAAAAAGAGAGTCAAAGGACTCTCATTCAAATTACATGTTATAAAATTGTTTTATGAATAATTGTTAGATAAATTCAATATTACTTTTCTGATATATTCTTCTAATAACTTATCTTCGCAGAAAATATAACAACCTTTTTGTCCTCTAGTCAATAAAGTTTTATAAGTATTTCTAATTATCTTGTCTGCTAAAGCATAATTTTTATTTGTTTTAATACCTAATAATGAAGTATCTGTTTTAGCTCTATTATTAAAATCAGTTACTACTTCATTATCTCTAAATAGTAAATCTCGACCAATGATTACGCCGACATAATCAAATTCAAGACCTTGAGATGTATGGATACATCCAACATGCTCAAATGAATCTTCATCAATTGCCCATGTAGAAGTATTTCCCAAATTCCACATCGCTTTAAAATCAAAATCTAAATTTATGTCAAAAATATTTTCGCTTTTAGAATTTTTCGATACCCAATCATAACAATATCCAGCTAGCATTCTAGATTTATTATTAATCTGGTTCTTTATTCTTAACTCTTCTCTCATCTCGTTGGGGTTAGAAAATATCTTTATTTCATAATCAATGTCATAATCATAATTCGCAGTTTGTCTAATTCCTAATAAATTATCTAAAAATGCTAGATAACCATCTGAACCATTACATCTAAATTGGCTAACCAAATTTAATTCGTCAGAATTAAATACAATCGCTTCATGTTCTAATGCAAATTTTTTAATAGTATCAATACTTCCAATATCTTTTGTAGTAACTACTTGATCTTCATCAATGAAAAAAACAGATACTTTTGCTGCATTAATTATTTCTTTAATTTGGTTTTCACCTAAGTTTTGAAACATCCCAGATTTAGCATTAAGTCTATGAGCCTCATCGCAAATTAAACAATCAAAGAAATTCTTAGGCATGTTTATATATGATCCAGACCCTCTAAACAAATTTTTAATATAACTCAGTTTGAATTTTTTTTGTTTAAGTTTTTCGAAATATACATTTCTAGGAGATGCATTTTTAGTAACATAATTCGCACTATAACCTTTTAAAATCATATCACATAACAATTGTATGGCGCATATTGATTTACCTGTACCAGGTCCACCTTCTACAATAATCACATACTTTTGTGGATCACATGAATTTGATGCCGACTTAATGGAATTAGATAC